>JALWSW010000192.1 GCA_027080125.1 Campylobacterales bacterium
TGATAGGCGTTCCTATGCTGCAATCGATATCTCATCTATTTCGGGAAAATTTTCTGTTGCAGGAATCGTTTTTTATAAAAACGGAAAGTTTGTAAAATCGGAATATCGAAAGATAAGGCTTAGCGGCTCAAGCGATATAGAAGCAATGAATGAGGCACTTGAGAGATATTTCGGATTGATAAAGAACAAAAGATCGGCATTGCCTGATTTTCTCATTATAGACGGCTCACAGGTGCATCTGGCAAGTGCAAAAAAGATTAAAGAAAACCTTGGTATAGATACGACGCTTATTGCAATTTCAAAGGAACATCAGATAAGCAAAGGTTTTAGCGGGGAATTGGTTAGTAGGGTTATCAGAAGAAAGTCTGATGCTGCCGATTCGGTGATTTTTGAGGATGGAGAGAAATTGGAGAAATTAAGCCGGCTCGAATTCTATCAGCTTATTCAGAAATTAAGGGATCAGGCGCATCGGTTTGCCATCAGCTATCATAGAACAAAAAGAAAGCGCGAATCGTTTTTATCGGTGTTGGATGAGATAGAGGGCATTGGCAGAAAGCGAAAGGCGTTGCTTCTTGTCAGATTCGGTTCGATTGAGAGGATAAAAACAGCTTCGCTTGAGGAGCTCTGTTCTGTAAAGGGAATCAGTATCAAAATGGCAAATAATATAACGAAAGCCTTGAAAGAGAGAGCTGCAGACAGATAATTAATATCGAAAAGATAAAAAATGCTTTTGACCTTTCTATCAAGCAATGCTATTATCAGAGGACTTGGCATTTAACTGTTTGGAGGCAGGATGAAAGAGGTGAAAAGAATTGCATCACTTGCTAAATTAAGCATAAAAGAGAATGAATTGGAAAGTTTTGTGGCTGAATTTAATAAGATATTAAGCTATATCGATCAGCTGAGCAAAGCCGATATTGAGGATGTGTCTCCCTATTATGAACTAAACAGGCAGGATCGTTTTCGAGAGGATGTTGTTGAGAGCTATCCGGATGAGGTAATAAAAAAGATTGCGCCTGAGGAATCGGATTCTCAGATAGTTGTTCCGAGGATAATATAGAATGAATGAGACGATAGCCGGACTCAAAGCTCAGATAAAATCAAAAGCGATAAGCGCTGAGGAGATAAAAGAGATTTTGCTTGCAAGAATCAAACGATTTGATGAGAAGATAAACTGCTATCTTTCTGTCGAATTCAAAAATAGCCGGCACGGCGACCCTTTGTGCGGAATTCCTATAGCAATCAAAGATAATATGAATATTGAGGGGATGAAAACAAGTTGTGCGTCGAAGATTCTTGACGGATATGTTTCCCCTTACAATGCCACGGTTATTGAAAGATTGGCGAATTCCGGGGCAAGCTTTCTCGGAAAGACAAATCTGGATGAGTTTGCGATGGGTTCTTCAACCGAGAATTCGGCGTTTTTTACTACAAAAAATCCGTATGATTTGACAAGGGTTCCTGGCGGCTCAAGCGGAGGCTCTGCTGCTGCGGTTGCTGCTGATCTTGCGGTTGCCGCATTGGGTTCTGATACCGGAGGTTCGATAAGGCAGCCAGCATCGTTTTGCGGAGTTGTGGGACTGAAGCCGACATACGGCAGAGTTTCAAGATATGGACTTGTTGCGTTCGCATCATCTCTTGACCAGATAGGACCTATTACAAAAACGGTGGAAGATGCGGCTATACTGCTTGAGGCAATAGCCGGGTTTGATCCAAAAGATTCCACCACCTCCGAAAAAAAGACCGAAGCCTGGTCTTCTCTTGTAAAAAACAGACCCGAAAGGCTTAAGATAGGTTTACCTGTTGAGTATCTGAATGGCGAGATTGAAGCCGATGTCGCAGAGGCGGTAGAGAATGCCGCAAAGTTGTTTGAAAAAGAGGGGATGGAAGTAAAACAGATAGAGCTTTCCGGCACAAGCAGCAAATATGCTGTTGCGGATTACTATATTATTGCACCCGCTGAGGCATCAGCCAATCTTGCGAGATTTGATGGAGTTAAATACGGCTACCGGTCAAAAGAGGCAAAAAATCTGGACCAGATGTATAAACTTACCAGAACGGAAGGATTCGGTGATGAGGTAAAACGAAGAATAATGCTTGGAACTTATGTGCTTTCCTCAGGCTATTATGATGCTTATTATCTGAAAGCTCAAAAAGTCAGACGACTTATCTATAACGATTTTGTTTCGGCGTTTAACGAGGTGGATATCATAATAGGACCGGTTGCTCCGACAACGGCGTTTAAAATCGGTGAGAAAAGTACCGATCCGCTTTCGATGTATCTTTCCGATCTTTATACGATTCCGGTTTCTTTAGCCGGACTTCCTGCAATCTCCATACCGTGCGGAACCGATAAAAAAGGACTTCCTATCGGATTACAGATTGTCGGAAAATGGTTTGACGAAACCAGGTTGTTGCAGATTGCAAACTTATTTGAAAACAGTTCGGGGATTTGTCACAGAACACCCGAGTTGTTTACGGAGGAATAATGTCTAAGGTTTGGGTGAACGTAGTATTGTCCACAGGGGAAATATTGATAGGAAAGATTGCATTGCCGGTTCATGCAAGCGATGATCCGGCAAGTGATATTCTGGATCTGTTTGAAAACGATATATTGTGGTCGATGGAGCTGGAAAACTGCCATAAGGTGATAAAAAACGGTGATGAGGTTGTCTATCAAAGCGTAACCGATCTGGGTTTTGAGGCAAATGTTATAATCTCATTGGAGCATATTATCTCTATTTCCGTATTAAGGAGCGATTCGGAGATACTCTCGCATCTAAAGATTATACCGAAGAAGGTTGCCAAAATACGTAAAAGCTCTAAATTATTAAAACTGCCTAACGTGCCGTTCAACAAATAGGAGGAAAGATGGCTATAGATGAGAAAAAGGTTTGGGAACTTTTAAAGCAGGTTGTGGATCCTGAAATCGGTCTGGATCTTGTAAATCTCGGGATGATCTATTCGGTTAAAGTTGAAAATAACAATGTTGATGTAAAGATGACTCTGACTACCAGAGGTTGCCCGCTTCATGCAAGCCTTACCGGACAGATAAACGATATAATAAAGAATGCCGGAGCCGACAAGGTTAATGTTGAGCTTGTATGGGACCCTCCGTGGAATCCGAATATGATAACCGAAGAAGGAAGAAAATTTTTGGGTTATCAAACACAACAGTAATTTTCTGATAAACCTGTTAACAGATCGGCATGGGAAAAAGAGAATTTTCTGTGCCGATAGGTTTTTACTCGGAATGATTTTACAATAAAAGTTAGTTTTCTGAGCATCTTGAAAATCGTTTCATTTAGTTTATACTATTTTTGAACTTATTATAATACATAGAGCAAAGGAAGGTGCTTATGAAAGGTGTTGTAAAGACGGTCGGTTTTTTGGTTATACCGCTTACTATAGCGGTTTTGTGGATATCAGATAGCTTTAACAAAAGAATCGAACCGGGGGAAGTTCAAGCGGCAACCACCGTAAAACCGATTATGGTGCGTATTGCAATTGCCAGTCCTAAAAATAAGGTGAGATTAGTTAGAAGCGGAACAATTGCCGCATACAGAAGCGCCGCAATATCAACCCGAATGATGGGTGAGATCAAAAAGATCTATGTAAAACCTCTTGATAGGGTAAAAAAAGGCGATCCTTTGATTAAGATCGATTCTGTTGATTTGAGAAATAACATAAAAGCGCTTGAGGCTAAGAAGAAGGCGGCTTATGCTGCGTTTGTAAATGCAGGAAATCGATACAGGAGATTTAAAAATCTTTATGCGAAGCATGCCATAAGCAAACAGCAATTCGAAGATATAGAGCTCGGATATAAGGTAGCAAAAAGCAATCTTGATGCCATAGGCTCGAAGATAAAGGCGGTAAAGGCAAATCTTTCTTATACGACAATCAGGGCACCGTTTTCCGGAATAATAACGAAAAAACTGATCGATGTGGGAAATATGGCCGCTCCGGGCAGAGCTCTTTTAATGATGGATGAGTTGCCATATCAGGTAGTGTTTAATCTTGATGAGCGACTGTTTTCAAATTCACTGCTTGGCAAAACCGTTCTTGTGTATGCCGGAATTGCAGGATATAAAGCAAAGATTGTTGAAATTTCTCCTACGATAGACCCTGCAACCAGAACATTTGAGCTGAAAGCGACGCTTCCTAAAAATGCCTTCATGAAGAGCGGACAGTTTGCCAAGGTTATTTTGGAAAAACCTAACCTGTATAAAACTATCGAAATTCCAAAAAGAGCCTTGGTTCATTGGGAGGATCTTGATTATGTCTATAAGATTAAAAACGGAAAGGCATATTTAACACTTGTAAGAACCGGAAATACTGATGGCGCTAAAATCAATATAGTGTCCGGTTTGTCCTTGGGCGATGAGATAGCAATAACCAATCTGGCTATGCTTCATGACGGTTCGGCAGTTGAGGTAATAAAATAATGGGAATAGCCGGAAAGTTTGCAAAAAATTTCTATAAATCCAAACTCACCTTGCTTATTCTTCTTGCCTCTCTTGCGGTAGGTATCTTTGCGACGGTTATTACACCGAAAGAAGAGGATCCTCAAATCGTTGTTCCGATGATAGATATCATTACTCCGTATCCGGGAGCTACTCCTAAGGAGGTTGAAAAGAGGATTACAACACCTATGGAGAATATCTTGTGGGATATTCCGGGGGTTGAATATGTTTATTCTCAATCCGAAAGTGGTGTTAGTGTTGTAACGGTTCGTTTTAAGGTAGGCTTTGATACGACCAAAGCGCTTGTGTCACTGACTACAAAATTGATGGCTAATATGGATATTGCTCCTCCTGATCTTCCTTTAATGCCACCGTTGATAAAAGAGAAATCTATAAATGATGTCCCGATTGTTACTCTTACTTTGTGGGGCAAAGGTTATGATGATATTGCCTTGAGGAAATTTGCGGCAATTATCAAGCATGAGACTGAAAAAATCAACGATGTTTCAAATGTGTTTATAACCGGAGGAAGAAAGCATAAACTGATGGTCTATCTTGATCAGAAAAAGCTCTCTGCAGATAAGATTTCTCCATTCTATATCAAAAAACTCATAGAGGCTGCGAATTTCTCAACAAAATCAAACTTTGTTGAGAGCAACAAAAGCTATATGGTCAGGATAGGAAAGTTTATAAAAAATAAAGATGATCTTGAAAAGATTGTTGTCGGCGTCCATCAGGGCAAACTGATATATCTTAAAGATGTTGCCACAATCAAAAATTTTGCCGATGATCATAATAGCTATACGTTTATGGGCTTTGGTCCTGCAAGTAAATACTATAAATTGCCTGATCAACCCGCGGTAACGGTAAGTATAGCCAAAAGAAAAGGCACAAACGCTGTTCTTGTTGCTAATGCGATAAAGAAAAAAATCGCAATGATGAAAGGAACAATTTTGCCGGAGAATCTTCATGTCAGTGTGACAAGAAACTATGGCAAAACGGCTCAGGAAAAGTCAAACGAACTGATACTTCATCTGATGATTGCAACTATTGCAGTGGTTCTTCTGGTTTTTGTATTTATGGGAATAAGAGAAGCGATTGTGGTGCTTGTAACGGTTCCGGTTACGCTTTCGGTTGCTCTTTTTGTCAACTATCTTTATGGATTTACGTTAAACCGTGTAACACTTTTCGCTCTGATTTTTGTTATTGGAATATTGGTGGACGGAGCGATTGTTGTTGTTGAGAATATAAACAGGTGGATGGTTGAGAAAAAGCTTAGCCTGCCCGAAACAATAATTGGTGCTACAGACGAGGTGGGCGGAGCCACGATTCTTGCCACCTTTACGGTTCTTGCCGCCTTGATGCCTATGGCATTTGTAACCGGATTGATGGGTCCGTATATGAGACCTATGCCAATAAATGCCTCGGTTGCTATGCTTTTTTCGCTCTTTTTTGCATTCACAGCCGCTCCATGGACGATATGGGTAATCTATCACAAAAAAACCGATCTCAAACAGGTTTCCGAAGAAGAATCTGAAGAAGCTAGTTTTTCGAGAAAATTCCGAAAGATATACAGAAGATTTGCCATAGGGTTTCTGCGCTCAAAATTCAAAAGGATGATGCTTTATTTATCGGTAATAGTTTTGCTTGCCGCATCGGCTTATCTGATTGTCAATAAAACCGTTATTGTAAAGATGCTTCCCTATGACAATAAAAGTGAGATGGATATAGTTTTGAATATGCCAAGCGGAACCAGCCTCGAGCAAACCGCAAATGTTGCAAGACAGATTGCTCACCAGATTGTTAAACCTCAGAAAGAGGTAACAGATTATCAGATATATGTGGGCGAGGCAGCCCCATTCAATTTCAACGGACTTGTAAGGCACTATTATATGAGAAAAGGTCCGGTTTATGCGGAAATAATGTTGGATTTGGTCAATAAACATGAAAGGGTTGCTACAAGTCATCAGATTGCAAAGCGGATAAGACCTCTGGTTCATAAACTTGCCGATAAGCTTGGGGTGGAATATGCAGCAATTGTGGAGGTTCCGCCAGGTCCTCCTGTTATGTCTCCGCTTGTTGCTGAGATTTACGGACCCTCGCAATCGGCAATTATCAGCTTTGCAAGAAAGGTAAAAAAGATATTTAAAGAGACTCCGTTGATTACCGATGTAGGTTGGCAGATGAGAGAACCCGATCCGGAATACAGACTAACTATAGATGAGGATAAGGCTAAACAGAACGGATTGACCAGAGAAGAGATAGCCTCAGCTATCTGGATGAATCTTTCCGGCTTAAGAGTAACCGTGGCTAAAACTTCGGATACCGAAGCGGTTCCTATAGTAATTAAGATTGCAAAAAATCAGAGAAACAGAATCGATCAGATATTAAACACCAGTATAGTCAACAGAAGAGGTGATGCTATTCCATTGAGAGAGCTGGTGAGGATAGAGAATACTTCCGATTATATGCCCATTTATCATAAGAATCTCAAAAGAGTTGTTTATGTGCTTGGAGATACGCAGGGAAAAGAAGAAGCGCCTTTTTATGGTATACTTAAGGTAAGGGATAAGATATTGCATATAAAGAACAAATATGGCAAAATAGGTGAGTATTGGCTTCATCTTCCGTTTTTCGAAAATCATTTTTCCGTTAAATGGGGCGGAGAGATGCATATAACCGTCAGGGTTTTCAGGGATCTCGGGCTTGCGTTCCTGGCTGCAATTATAATCATGTATTTCCTTATTGTCGGCTGGTTTAAAGATTTTCGTATCCCGATTGTAATTATGAGTCCGATTCCGCTGACATTGATCGGAATAATTCCCGGACATCTCGTATTTGGCTCATTTTTTACCGCAACAAGTATGATAGGATTTATTGCACTCTCAGGGATTATCCTGCGAAATTCGATTTTGCTGGTTGATTTTGCCGAGATTAATCAAAGGGATTTTGGTAAGCCATTGGCTACATCGGTTATTGAGGCAGCAAGCGTAAGGGCAAGACCTATAATTATTACGGCACTTGGAGTGATGCTTTCCGCCTCGGTGATTCTGTTTGATCCCATCTTTAACGGATTGGCGGTAAGTCTGATTTTCGGAACATTTGCCTCGACATTCCTAACGCTTCTTGTTATCCCGATTCTCTATTATGCGGTGAGAAAAAAGCATCCGATAGAAACAGAGTAAATTTTGTCAAAGAGGTGAGGGCTTTAGAGGCTTTCACCTCTTGCCTGTTGAAAAGCCTCGATAAATTCTTTTACTTTCGAGTGATCCTTAACTCCCGGAGATGCCTCGAGCGAGCTTGAGAGATCAACCGCATACGGCTTGGTTATTCTCAAAAGGGTAAAAATATTCTTGCTATTGAGCCCGCCTGAAACGATAAGCCTATTTGCGGGGATTGTTTTGAGCATTTCCCAGTTAAAACTTTTTCCGGTTCCGCCGATTTTAGCGCTATCAATCAGAATATACTCCCCGGAATGATGTTGCGATATCATCTGATAAGAAAGAGCCCTTATTATTCTCAATCTTGTTTTAACCTTACCGCCGTGAAGCTGCAAAAGATTAAACCCGGCATCTTCAATTTTTTTTGTCAATTCACAATCAGGATTAACTGCAACAGCAACAGCGCAGACAAAAGGAGGCAGATGCCTGATAATCTCGCCAGATTGTTTTATATCTATATATCGCGGACTTTTTTCATACAGTACAAACCCGAGCGCATCAGCACCGTTTTCAGCACAAAACAGCGCATCCTCAAGGTTTGTTATGCCGCAGATTTTTAATTTTGTCATTTGGTATAATTTAGTAGCAGCAGGTTGATTTCAAGAGCAGATTATTTATTGCATCAATGCGATTTGATGATTTCATCAGCGAGCTTCCTATCAGAAAATTATGAAATCCTGCATCCAGAAACGGATCGAGATCTGCTCTTATGGCAATGCCGCTTTCTATTACGACCTGTTTTTCCGGCGGAATCATCTTTGCAAGTTCAAGCCCTTTTTCTCTATCAATCGCGAAACTTTTTAAATCTCTGTTGTTCACACCGATTATGTCTGCTTCTGCCTTGAGCGTCTTCTCTAAATCATCGGAGGATTCAACCTCAACAAGAGCCGACATACCAAGATATTCAATCAAGCCTAAAAAATCGCTCAGTTGCGACTCGGATAATATTCTTGTAATCAGAAGAACAAAATCAGCTCCATATATTCTTGACTGAAAGAGTTGATACTGGTCGATAATAAATTCTTTTCGCAAAATCGGGAGCTTTGTCAGCTGACGAGCCTCTTCTATGTCGGATATGCTGCCGCCGAAAGCATTATTTGTCAATATGGATATTGCCGATACGCCTGCGGTTTCGTATTCTTTTACTACGTCTGCCAGTTTATCATCTGATATTTTTCCAAGAGAAGGTGATTTTCGTTTATACTCGGCTATTATATGGATTCCATCCCGGCTAAGCAGTTCTGCCAGATTTACCGTTTCATAGCTAACATAAGATAGCGATCTTTTAATAACCGATTCGCTGATTATCGCTTTATCCGATTCAACCTTTCTTTTTGTATCCTCTATGATTTTTTCAAGCCTTTTTTCTGACAAGAAGATATCCCCCTATTATAATCATAGGTATGCTTAGCAGTTGTCCCATAGAGAGTCCGGCTACGATAAACCCAAGTTGCGGGTCGGGCTCTCTTGTAAATTCAACCAGAAATCTGAATACTCCGTATAGCATAATAAAAAGCCACAGCAGTTTGCCCTTTTTGTCCAAAAGGAAGCGTTTTGATAGCTGCATAATTATCAATAGGACAATTCCTTCCAGAAAAGCTTCGTATAATTCGGATGGATGACGCGGCAGAGGTCCTCCTTTTGGAAACACCATAGCCCAGGGAAGATTTGACACCCTACCGTAAAGTTCATCATTGATAAAATTTGCAATACGTCCAAAAAACAGACCAACCGGTGCTATACTGACCGTTTCATCCGCCAAGCTGTAAAAATCAACCTTATATCGTTTGCAAAACAGAATTCCGGCGATTATTAGACCTGTTGCGCCCCCGTGGAACGACATTCCTCCTTGCCAAACTGCCAGCATATTGAGAGGATGAGCCAGGTAATAGGGAAGGTTGTAGATTAAGATATATCCGATTCTACCACCTAAAATTACGCCCAAGATTGCGTAGGTGACAAGCGTATCAACTTTTCCTTCTATCGCAAGTCTTCTCCGGCGTCTCTTTTGAGATATATACAGATACCATGCAGCAAACCCGATCAGATAAGCTATCCCATACCATCTTACCGCAAAGGGACCGGCATGAAAAATCACAGGACTTATATCAGGATATTGGATCATATATAAATGGCGTTATGTGTAATTTATCTTTGATTTTCTTTTTAATGTAGTTCAATCCGTTTTTGGTGCCTTTGAAATTGAGAATGACTCTATAGAAAACTCCTTTTTTTGTAGAAGCTTTTTTGATATGAGCCGCAATTGAGACAGAAGAAAGTCTTTTTAGCAGATGAATAGCGTTTGCTTTTTTTCTGTAGCTTGCAATCTGAATCGTCCAGCTTTTAATCGTTGCCTTCTTAATCTTTCCTATTGTTTTCTTTTTAACAGCGTTGGTTGTTGAGGACACATTCCTGTTTTTTGCAACAATTGGCTTGCTTATGGTTTCAGTTGCAGTAGTTTTTGGAGTTGATGTAATCTCTTGTTCCTCAAGAGCAGCGCCGGTTGAACTGCTGTTATTTTCTTCTGTCTTGTTTACCGATGCAGCTTCAGATGTTTCTGATGTTTGATTGCCGCCTACAATTACGATTTTTGGTCCAGGGTTTTTTTTACCTTGATTAGCAGGAATTCGTTTTATGGTGCTGGGTGCAACAGATGTAACATTTTTATGTGAACCGAAATATCTGTTTACAAATGAAAATGCAAAGAATCCGACCCATATACCAAGCAAGAAGGTAAGCACGGCAATCAGTATGCCGAGCTTCATAGTTATGGTTTTCGGTTTTCCTGCAAGCTCTATTCCTTCCATGTCGATTTTCTTGTTTTCTGCCATTTTTACATCCTTTCGGGGTGGCTAATCCCCAATGTTGTTAAGCCATCTGTGATAATGTATGAAGTAATATCACATAAGCGCAATCTTGGATTTATCATCTCTTTTTCACCCCCTAATATTTTGACCTCATGATAGAATTGATGAAACAGTTTTGCAACGCCAAGAAGATAATTTACCAGATAAAACGGTTCAAGCTGTAAAGCCGCTTTGGTAATGGCATCTTTGTAACAGGCAAGTTTTAACATCAGGTCTCTTTCAAATTTACCGATATTTCCCTCAAGAAGCGGAATTCCTTTTCTGTATTTGACATTCCGCTCGCTTGCCTTTCTGAATATGCTTTGTGCTCTGGCATAGGTATATTGGACATAAAAAACAGGGTTCTCCTCAGCCTGCTTTTTTGCAATCTCTATATCAAAATCAAGATGACTGGTTACCTTTCTGGTCAAAAACATAAATCTGGCTGCATCCGGGCTTACCTCGTCAATTAAATCCTTCAGACTGATAAACTGCCCTGATCTTGTTGACATGGAAACAGGCTCTCGGTTACGCAGTAGATTGACTATTTGAACAAGCACAATCGATAATCTTTCGGGATTTATTCCGGTTGCCTGGCATGCTGCCTTCATTCTGCCTACATATCCATGATGGTCAGCTCCCCAGACATCAATTACTTGGTCAAACTTTCTGACAAAAAATTTGTTGTAGTGGTAATAGATGTCAGAGGCAAAATATGTCAGATCTCCGCTTGATTTTTTCAATACCCTGTCTTTGTCGTCTCCAAATTTGCTCGATTTGAACCATACCGCTCCATCTTTTTCATAAATCAGCCCTTTCTCTTTCAAAAGGCTGAAAAGCTGCGATATGCCTCCGTTCTCGATTAGTTTCTTCTCGCTGAAAAAGCTATTCATCGATACCGAAAATTTGGCAAGATCCTCTTTTATTTGCTCCAGTATTATGTTTGATGCTTCAGAAGCAATCTCCTCTATGCTTTTTTTTGAATCGATCTTGCGGGCAATCTCGGAAATATAGTCTCCTTTATATCCATCCTCCGGAGCGGCTTTATCTTCCATTGCAGCTTTGACCGATCTGCCCAAAAGCTGCATCTGTCTTCCTCTGTCGTTAAGATAATACTCTTTCTGAACCTCATATCCGAATTTCGAAAGAATCTTTGCGAGCGAATCTCCGACAGCAGCTCCTCTTGCATGCCCTATATGAAGAGGACCGGTTGGATTGGCGCTGACAAATTCTACCTGAACGGTTTGCTCTTTTTTTTCAAAGGTTGTCAGTTTCCTGTTCAAAAATTGTTCATCAAGCCATTTTTCAAGCTGTTTATCCGATATCTTAATATTGATAAAGCCGCCCGTGTTATTTGCTGACTCAACAAGAGGATCATCAATTGAGGAAGCGACCTTTTCTGCTATTTTTGTCGGAGATTGTTTCAGCTTTTTTGCAAGAGCAAAAGCCGCCGGAGTTGAAAAGTCACCGAATTCCGAAGGAGGAGACTGTATCGGAATATCCGCCTCCTGCCCGGTTGCTTCTAAAACTGCTTTGTTTAATATGGATTTAACGGTTTTTATCAACTCTCATCCTTCTGTTTGCTCTTATCTGTTTGTTCCTTTTTTTCCGGTTTTTTTTCCTCAATAGCTGCTTCTTGTTCGGTGTCTTTGAGGGATTTTTTGAAATTTTTCAAACCTTTTCCCAATCCCGATCCTATCTCAGGCAGTTTTTTTGCTCCGAAAATCACAACTGCCAACAAAAGAATCGGTATAAGTTCCTGCCAACTTGGTAACATATCTATCCTCCTATCTTTTTGGACGCATCTGTGGAAACAGAATTACATCCCGTATTGAGCCAGCTCCGGTTAATATCATAACCAACCTGTCGATTCCGATGCCTTCTCCGGCTGTCGGAGGAAGCCCGTATTCAAGCGCTTCTATATAATCGTAATCAGCTTTACCCTCTTTTTCTTTAGCCTGCTTTTCAAAACGTGCTTTTTGATCTATCGGGTCGGCAAGCTCACTGAATGCGTTTGCAATCTCCATTCCGCCGATATAAAGCTCGAATCGATCTACTATATCAGGGTTTTCATCCGATCTTCTTGCAAGAGGCGAAACAGCAACCGGGAAATCAGTTATAAATGTAGGGTTTATCAGCT
>JALWSW010000193.1 GCA_027080125.1 Campylobacterales bacterium
GGCAGAAAATAGACCAGATAAGGGCGTACGGTGCAGGCATAGGAAAGGCATATCGTATAACCGATGCAGCCGGCAGATATATAGTGTTTGCCAAATCGACATTTCCAAGGTCACTCTCTTTGAAAGGCTTGAAGCTGTCAATCGATTGTGCAAACGGTGCATCCTATCAGATAGCTCCTACCATATTCGGTGAATTAGGTGCGGATGTAAGCGCCCATCATATTGCTCCGAACGGAATTAATATAAACGATAATTGCGGGGCGTTGTATCCGGAAAATATTGCCAAAAAGGTGGTTGATGAGCATGCGAATGTCGGGGTTGCCTTTGACGGTGACGGAGACAGGGCAATATTTTCCGATGAGCTTGGAAATGTTATTGACGGGGATAAGGTTCTTATGATTCTTGCAGAGCAGATGAAAAATTTGGGAAGGCTTGCCAACAATACCGTTGTTGCAACGATAATGAGCAACCTGGGGCTTGAAGTCGGCTTACGCAAGAAAGGGATAGAGCTTATAAGAACTGATGTGGGTGATCGTAATGTGGCTGTTGCAATGCGTAAGAGCGGCTCTAATCTCGGAGGTGAACAATCGGGGCATATAATACTGTCCGAATTTTTGCCTACCGGCGATGGTATCATAACCGCTCTTGCCCTGTTTGCCGCAATGAAAAGTACCGGAAAAAAATTGTCAGAGCTTACGCATGAGTTTCATAAATTTCCGCAAAAGGTGGTCTCTGTAGCGGTAAAAGAAAAAAGACCGATTGAGAAGATGAAGCGATTCGGCGAGGCAATTGAAAATGCAAAAAGAATGCTTGAAAAGGGCAGGATAATTTTTCGCTATTCAGGAACAGAAAATAAGGCGAGAATTATGATTGAATCCGATTCAAGCGATCTTGTTGAGGAAATATCAAACAGTCTTCTTTATGCAATCAGACAGGAGGGGATATGCGTTTAGGCATCAATATTGACCATATAGCAACTATCAGAGAGGCAAGAGGCGGAATTGAACCTGATCCTGCCTGGGCGGTGCCTTATTGTGAGATTGCCGGAGCAGACGGAATAACGATTCATCTGAGAGAGGACCGGCGTCATATAAAAGAGCGTGATTTGGCATTGCTCAAAAAGATTGTATCTGTGAGATTGAATCTTGAAATGGCTTTAAATGATGAGATAATCGATATAGCAATTGACAGCTCTCCTGATCAGATAACGATTGTGCCTGAGAAGCGGCAGGAACTTACCACAGAAGGCGGTCTTGATGTTTGCGCCAACAGAAAAAGGCTTGAAGAGGTAGTAAAAAAATTTAAGGAACGTGCAATAGAGGTGGCGCTTTTTATCGATCCTGAAGCAGATCAGGTCAGGGCTGCTGCGGAGGTAGCTGCTGATGCGATAGAGATTCATACCGGAGCATACAGTAATGCGAGAGGTACAAAACGAATTGATGAGCTTGAAAAGATATCCGAAGTTGCTGAGCTTGCTTATGATTGTCGATTGGATGTTCATGCCGGTCATGGACTTAACTATTCAAATGTCACCGATATTGCCAAAATAAAGAGAATAACCGAGCTTAACATAGGGCATAGCATAATCTCAAGAGCTGTTTTTGTAGGTATAGAAAATGCCGTAAGGGAGATGAAAGAGATAATCGAGCGAGCAAGATAGGTCGGTATGTCTATTCAGGGGGTAGGAATCGATATTGTGAGTATCAAAAGAATTGAAGCGCTCATAAAGCGATTTGAAAATCGTTTCAAAGAAAGAATATTTACAAAAAATGAGATAGCTTATGCAGATAGTTTTGAAAATCCGTACGGTCATTATGCGATGCGTTTTGCCGCAAAAGAAGCGTTTATCAAATCGCTTGGCAAGTTGGATAATTTTGATTTTAGATCGGTTGAGATTGTTTCAAACGGCAAACCTCATCTTCATTTAAAAGGCAAAATTGGAAAACAGTTTGATGAGAATCAGTTTCTGGTTTCTATGAGTGACGAAAAAGAGTTTGCAGTTGCGATTGTTATCCGGAAATCTGTGTGAGCTTAACGGAAGATTGGCTTAAACTTATTCACCCCGATTATCTTAGAAGGGAATTTTTTGATATAAAGCCAGGTTTATCGATAATAAGGGAGGTTCTTTCCTGTCTGGGTGTAAAAAAGGAAAAACCTATCATTCAGATTGTCGGAACAAACGGAAAAGGTTCAACGACCTATGCAATATCGCGTTTATTGCAAATTGAAGGCTATAGCGTCGGGACATTTGTATCTCCGCATGAGATTTCACCTTCCGAGCGGATTCTTATAAACGACAGACAGATTGACTCGGCTCAACTCAAGGATGTTGTTTCAATTGTTAATGTTATCGAGAAGAGTGCCGGAATCTCTTTGAGCTATTTCGAACTTTTAACTGTTGCGGCGCTGTATTGGTTTAAAATCTGCAATGTTGATATTATCGTTCTTGAAGCTGGAATGGGTGGCAGATGGGATGCAACAAGCGCCCTCGGGCAGGATGTTTTGGCAGTCACGACAATCGGCATTGATCATACCGACTATCTTGGCGAAACGACAAAAGAAATCGCAAAAGAGAAGATTGCCGCCGCATCAAAGCGTTCTAAAATTGTAATCGCACCTCAGAGACCGGAGGTCAGAGAAGTTTTAGCCGATTATCTGAAAAACGGTTTTTCTTTCAAATATATTGACAAAGAATCTATAAAGATATTGGAAAGTAGCCTCTCGGGAACAAAATTTTTATACAATGACATGCCTATAGAGACTGATCTTGCCGGCGGATTTCAGGCGGTAAATATTGCTGCGGCAATCGAATCGGTGAGAGCTTTAAATAGCAGATACGATATTTCAAATGTCAGACTCAATTTAAGAATTCCCTCAAGATTGCAGGTGAAAAAGATAGATAACAGGACGATGGTTTTTGACGGTGCGCACAACCGGGATGCAATGAAGGCTGTCTGCGGATTTTTTGAAAAGCTGAAAAAAAAGACAACAGTCATTTATTCATCTATGAAAGATAAAAATTACCCTGAAAATCTTCAGTTACTCTCAAAAATTGCGAATTCGATTTTTATTGTCGGGTTGCCGTTTGAGCGTGCGGAGAAGGCAATAAATCTGTTCAAAGCCTCCGAAGGATTGTTTAATCATAGGGAGATAATCTCTGATAACCGGATTGCATCCGGACTGAAAAAAGTCACCGGCTTTAATGAAACAATTTTAGTAACAGGCTCATTTTATCTTACCGGCTTTATCAAATATG
>JALWSW010000194.1 GCA_027080125.1 Campylobacterales bacterium
GCCAGCTGACAGGAATACTGATTCAGAGAAATAAAGCGATTGTTGGGAAAAACGCTTTTGCTCATGAGGCGGGCATTCATCAGGATGGCGTAATAAAAGAGCGAACCACCTATGAGATTATGAAATCCGAAGACATAGGACTTCCGGGTAACAAACTTATTTTGGGCAAACATTCCGGCAGACGTGGGCTTATCAACAGGCTTTCAGAACTCGGATTTGAAAATCTTGAGCCTGAAACATTGGAAAGCGTGTTTGCCAGGTTCAAGGTTCTTGCGGATAAGAAAAAAGAGGTGACCGATGAGGATCTGTATGCTCTGGTTGCAAGTCAATCAAAGACGGTGCCTGAAGTTTTCAAACTTGTAAGTCTGCAGGTTGTCAGCGGAAACAGCAGTATGCCGACTGCAACGGTCAAGCTTGAAAGAAGAGGTGAAACATTCATAGATGCTGCTCAGGGAAATGGACCTGTTGATGCGGCATACAAAGCAATTGAGAGAATTGTGAATATAAAAGGCAGGCTTGAGGATTATCAGATAAAATCGGTAGGAGAGGGCAAAGATGCTATGGGTATGGTGCATGTTAAGGTCTATTTTTCCGATACAGATAAAGCAATTCTCGGAATGGGAACGCACACCGATATCGTTCAGGCATCTGCCATAGCATTTCTTGATTCCATAAACAAAAACCTATTCTATATCAATGCAAGATAACCCAAGATCGCTTTGTGTTGTTTGTGCGTGGCGAGCAAGCTGCGTAAAAAAATACAGCGTGTCTTCTGATGTTGCGTTTAAATGTCCGGATTATACCAAGGATATCAGTATCAAAACCAAACAAGAGGACAAGGGAAACAAAGATAGTGCATCCGACTGAAAACTGGTTTTTTGATTTGGATAACACGCTTTATCAGAAACCGGATCTGTTCAGGCTTATTGATGAGAGAATCAACCGGTTTGTTATGAGGTTTATGGGTGTAGATAAAGAGAAAGCAGAAATTATCAGAAAAGATTTTTTTGTTAAATACGGAACGACTTTAAGAGGTTTGATAAAAAATTTTTCGGTTGACCCGGAAAGTTATCTTGATTATGTGCATGATATAGACGTTAAGCGATTGCTTAAATACGATTTTTCGTTAAAGTCTGCTCTTGAAAATATTAAGGCGCAAAAATTTATCTTTACAAATGCTTCAAAAAAACACGCTGAGGCTGTTTTGAGCTCGCTTGGCATAAGAGGGTGTTTTTTAGATATATTCGATACGGCTTATTTCGGATATCATGCCAAACCTGAAGCATATACCTTTAGTAAAATTGCAAACGATTTTAGAGGTAAAAATATTATGATCGATGATTATCCGAAAAATATTGAAGCGGCAAAGAAATCCGGATTTTGCACGGTGCTTGTGGGTAAAAAGAGCTCCGATTATGCTGATATTCAGATTAAAGACATTCATAATATATCAATGGCTAACGATTTGATATAAACCTTTCCGAAGCAATCTCAAGACCTGATTCCAATCCTATTTTGAACTTTTTTCTCATAAACACTTGACAAAACTTAATTGATATATTATTATAACCCAAATTTTTGGAGGGGGAGTTTTTTGAAGGCAGGTTTTTCAGGAAAAGGAGGTGAATGATAAAAAATGCAAAAGGATTTTTCAGGTTTAGGGAAAAAGACTTGACAACAAAAATCATTACAGTAGAATGTAAATGTAAAAATTCTTTATGGAGGAGTATATGAAGAAAAGTTTCATCAGTTTGGTTGCTGCAGCTGCTATAGCAGGTGGAGCATTGACGGTTGCCACAACAAGCAACGCAGGCACGGTAACTACAAAGGGCGGGACAAATGTAACGATGTACGGGTTCATCAGAACCTATTTCGGATGGAACAAGAAGACCTCTTTCTTGGGCAACACAGCTACTGAAGCTGGCGGCGGATCATACAAAGACAAGACAAAATGGTCAGGATTTAATGTAAGTAAAAGTAGACTCGGCTTTAAATTTGACAGCGGAAACGGTGTTGGTGGCAAGTTAGAGATCGATTATTCTCCCGGTCATTTCAGAATTCGCCATGCCTACGTAAAACAGACTTTGGGTAGTGGTGCATGGGTATTGGTCGGACAGACATGGAACCTGGGTTTTGAGCCGGCATCCTTCTCAATCAACTGGAATGGCCAGCCTGGATTTTTGACAATTCCTGCAAGAAGCGGACAGATACGAGTCGGTGACACATTCGGATTTGGCGGCGGCTCGCTCACACTTGAGGCAAATGTAGAGGATTATCAAGATATCTTTACTTTTAGACAGCCAGCCAGTAGTCCTTATTCTATATTGAGAACGGCAATGCCGGGCTTCGGTTTGAAAGCAAAGGCAAAGTTCAACACCGGTTTCGGCGCTCCTGCAACCGTTTACGGTTTTGTTCTTGGTCAGAATTTCAAAGTAGGCGGTCTTGGCGATCCAAACGGCAAATCCGAGACTCCTTATGTGCTTTCGGCAGGAGTTACGCTTCCGGTCTCTATGGTCACATTAAAGTCAAACATAATCTATGCAAAAGGCGGACTTGGATTCTTTGGAGTGCTGAGTACCGCACCCTACAACTACTACGTTTCTAACGGTAGCGTAAAGAAATCATCGGGCACAGCATGGAATATTGAGGCAAAAATAAGCCCGGCAGCAGGCGTAGGCCTATATGCAGGATATGACCAGGTTAAATTCAAAAAGAGAGATGCTGCAGCAACCGGAGTAGGAACAGTTAAGAAAGATCAGTCTGTACTTGCAGGCATTACCTACAAGACAAGCAAGAATACCGTCGCGGCATTTGAGTGGGATCATATAAAAACCACTACCATTGCTGATGCAGCAACAGGTGCAACAAATAGCGCAAAAGGTGATCAGGGCTTGTTCATGTATAATTACAGCTTCTAGAAATTCAAGCAGTCTGTCTAAGGCAGAACAAAAAAGGGAGGCTGATGCCTCCCTTTTTTATTTCCCGTTTTCTGCTTTCCTTCCCTCGTCATCGTATATAAAACATCGTATATAAAATTGCGCCTCTATTTTCCCCGTTATTGCCTTGATTTCTTGGTTCTTTTTTATCAAGAAAAAAAGAACAGAAGTAAATATCTTTTTCTTTCTTACTTTTTGAACGATCAAAAAGTAAGCAAAAAATCGCCGCGATGAGAAAAGGCTAAAAATCTCACCTTTGCGCCTAAAAACAGAAAACTCGCAGTCTTTTCTGTTTTCTTGAGAAAATCCTTTA
>JALWSW010000195.1 GCA_027080125.1 Campylobacterales bacterium
ATCCGGAAACAACCACAGGTGGCAATGCCCTCAAGTTTTATGCCTCGGTGAGGCTTGATATAAGAAAAAAAGAGTCGATAAAAAAAGGTGACAGGATTGTGGGAATCGGGGTTAAGGTTAAGGTGGTAAAAAACAAGGTTGCCCCTCCTTTCAGGCAGGCTGAATTTACCGTTATGTATGGCAAGGGAATTGATCATGAGGACGAGCTTTTGAGGCTTGGCGTTGAGAATAATCTGATTGAGAAAAGCGGTTCATGGTATTCGGTCGATGAGATGAGAATAGGGCAGGGCAAGGATTCAGCGGGTCAGTTTTTAAAAGAGCACCCCGAGCTTTCATCTGATATTGAAAAGCGTCTGCGAGAGAAACTTGGAATAGCAGAAGAGAAAGCAGATAAAAAGGGAAACGATGAAACAATTTAATGATATTTTCAGAAAATCATTCGAGCTTGACGCATCTGATATTCATTTTAAAGCAGGCAACTTTGTCTCTATGCGAATCCATGGCGATCTTGTTAAATTACAAGAGTTTGGGATTTTGAAGGCTGAGGATACCAGAGAACTGGCAGAAATTGTTCTTAATAAAAAGCAGCTTGATAAACTGGATGAAAATTGGAATATTGATGCCGCATATGGGGTAAAAGATGTCGGCAGGTTTCGAATGAATTTCTTTTATCAAAGAGGAACCATTGCTGCAGCAGCAAGAAGAATTCCCACCGATATTCCGCATCTTGATGAACTTAATCTTCCTGATGTTGTAAAAAAAACCGCTATGCTTGCAAGAGGACTTGTGCTTGTAACCGGAATTACTGGTTCGGGAAAATCAACAACTATTGCCTCTATTGTCAATCTTATCAATCGCACTTTTCCGAAAAATATCATAACGATAGAAGATCCGATAGAATATCTTTTCCATGATGATAAATCGATTATCTCCCAACGTGAGATTGGCAATGATGTTCTAGATTTTAACATTGGACTGAAAGCTGCCCTGCGTGAGGATCCTGATGTGATTGTGATAGGAGAGATGAGAGACAGAGAAACCGTTGAAACTGCACTTTTGGCGGCTGAGACCGGGCATCTTGTCATCTCCACATTGCACACCCTCAATGCCACAGAAACCATCAACAGAATAATCTCGACATTTCCTCTGGATAATGCCGATTCGGTGCGAAATCAGATTGCAGGCGTTCTGGAGGCGGTTATATCTCAGAGATTGATAAGACGCTCCGATAAACCCGGTATGATTCCGGCGGTAGAGATTCTTCTGGCTACCGAGCATATAAAAGAGTGCATAATCGATCAAAGTAAAACCGGCGATATAACTCATGTGATTGAGATAGGGCATACCGAATATGGAACCCAGACTTTTGATCAATCCATTTTTGAGCTTTATCAGTCAGGATTTATTTCAAGAGAAGAAGCAATAACGAATGTATCGAACAGAACTGACTTTGAGCTGAAACTCAGCGGCATTACCAAAGGATAAGATGGAAAAAAGCGATGAGTTTAAAAAAGCGATGAGTATTGTCTTGAGAATTCTGTCGCGTCGTGATAAAACTGAGTTTCAGATAAGAAAAAGGCTTGAGGAGTTTGACAAACAGACCGTTGAACGGGTCATCGATTATCTGAGGCAGAGGAAATTTGTAGATGACAGACGCTTTGCCGAGATATATTATCGAGACAGAAAGAGAAAAAGATGGGGTTCTCTGAAAATCAGATTAGCCATGAAAAATCTCGGTATATCAGAGGAGATTATCGATTCTGTAATGAAAGATCTCTACAGCTATGAAAAACAAGCTGCTTCGGAACTTTTGGAAAGACGAAGAAAAGATGAGAAAGAGAAAAATCTGCGGTTTTTGCTTTCTCGCGGCTTTAGCTATGAGGTGATTTCAGAACTATTGAGCGGCGCGGATGAGCTTATAAATTCCTAATTTGTTTGGAGGAAGGTTTGGATTCGTATCAGGTTAGAGAAAAATTTTTATCATTTTTTGAAGGCAAGGGACATCAGCGTGTAAAAAGTGCTCCGCTTGTTCCTCATAATGACCCGTCACTGCTTTTTGTAAACGCAGGCATGGTTCAGTTTAAGAACTGTTTTCTCGGCAGGGAAAAAAGAAGCTACAAGAGAGCGACAAGTTGTCAGAAATGCGTCAGAGCAGGTGGAAAACACAACGATCTGGAGCAGGTAGGATATACCGCAAGACATCACACCTTCTTTGAAATGCTTGGAAATTTTTCGTTCGGCGACTATTTCAAGAAGGAAGCGATAGAATTTGGGTGGGAATTTATAACAAAGACTCTTATGTTGCCGCCTGAAAAACTGTGGATAACCGTTTACAAAGAGGATGACGAAGCCTTTGATCTATGGCATAAAAATATCGGCGTGCCCGAAAGGAAAATCATTCGCATGGGCGAGAAAGACAACTTTTGGTCGATGGGTGATACCGGTCCGTGTGGACCTTGCTCGGAGATACATATAGACCAGGGAGACTCTGTCGGATGCGGAAAAGCCGATTGCAGTGTAGAGTGCGAATGCGACCGTTTTCTTGAGCTATGGAATCTTGTATTTATGCAGTTTAACCGCGACAAGGAAGGCAATATGACGAGGTTGCCGAAACCTTCGATTGATACGGGACTTGGTCTTGAACGTGTTGTTGCCATTATGGAAGGGGTTAACAGCAATTTTGACACTGACCTTTTTATGCCGATTATAAAAGAGATATCAAATACCGCTGGCATTGAATATGGCAGAGATTTCAAAAAAGATGTTGCAACTAGGGTTATTGCCGATCATCTGAGGGCATCGCTTTTTTTGCTTACCGATGGTGTTTTCCCCGATAAATCAGGCAGGGGGTATGTGCTGAGAAGGATTATCAGACGTGCGGTAAGATATGGAAAACTGCTTAATTTTAACGAACCGTTCATCCATAATTTTGTTGATTTTGTTGTTGAGATGATGTCACCTGTTTATCCTGAACTTATCCAAAGCGCCGATTTGGTAAAAAAAACACTCTTTGCAGAGCAGGAGCAGTTTTACAGAACCCTTGATAACGGTCTGGCAATTCTGGATGCTCAGCTGAGTAAAACCGGCAGATTGGATGCCAAAACCGTTTTTAAGTTGTATGACACCTATGGATTTCCGGTTGATTTGACCCGCGATATCGCAAAGGAGCGTAACATAGCGATTGATATGGAAGGATTTGAGGCTTTATTGAAAGAGCAGAAGGAGCGTTCGAAAACAAGCTGGGCAGG
>JALWSW010000196.1 GCA_027080125.1 Campylobacterales bacterium
TCAAATTTCCCTATTCTTTTACTTTTTCTCGCTCTCAAATCGACAAAACCGCCTTCTGCTTCTCTTTTTCCCGCAACCGCTATGTAATTGACTTTTTCAAACTCGCAACTTCTTATCTTTTTTGAAAGTGTTTCATCGCGCTCATATAGCTTAACTCGAAAACCTTCGTTTTGCAACCGTTTCGTTACGTTTTTTGCATAATCAAGCTGCTCATCGGATATGGGAACAACGGCAATCTGAACCGGAGCAATCCATAAAGGAAAATCTCCTTTAAAATGCTCAATCAGAACCGCTATAAACCGCTCTATCGAGCCCAATATGACCCTGTGAATCATAACAGGGCGAACCGTATCGCCGTTCTCATCCCTATAGGTGAGATCAAATCGCTCTGGCAGATTAAAATCACACTGAATAGTTGCACATTGCCACGACCTTCCTATCGCATCGGTAAGCTTAACGTCTATTTTAGGTCCGTAAAATGCGCCGTCACCTTCATTTATTTGATATTCCTTTCCGGTTTTTTTCAACGCATTTTCAAGAGCTGAGGTTGCAAGGTACCAGTTTTCATCGGATCCTATCGATTTTTCCGGTCTTGTCGATAGCTCGAGGGTATATTCAAAATTAAACAGATTCATAACGTAATCAACAAACTGCATAACCGAAATGATTTCCGTCTCAAGTTGATCGGGTCTGCAAAACAGATGAGCATCATCTTGGGTAAACTCTCTTACTCTGAGCAATCCGTTCAATACGCCGGATTTCTCATGCCTATGAACAACGCCCAACTCAAAATAGCGCTTGGGAAGATCTCGATAGCTTCTTATTTGGGATTTGTAAACCATTATATGCCCCAGGCAGTTCATCGGTTTTATACCAAAACTCTGCTTCTCCACTTCGGTAAAATACATATTTTCCCGATAATTATCATAATGCCCGCTTTTTTTCCAGAGATCGGTTCTCAAAATCTCAGGTCCCTTGACAAACTCATATCCGCGCTTCAGATGCTCGGTGCGTTCAAACTCCTCAAGCAGGTAGCGCAGCATAGCGCCTTTGGGATGCCAGATTATAAAACCTGGTCCTACCTCATCGCTTATGCTGAACAGATCAAGCTCTTTTCCGATTTTCCGGTGATCGCGCTCCTTTATCTCTTTCAGATAATTCATGTATTGAGTAAGCTTTTTTTTGCTCTCAAATGCCGTTCCGTATATCCTCTGAAGCATCTTGTTCTTTTCATCACCCTTAAAATAGGCTCCAGCAATACTCAACAGCTTGAATGCTTTAAGGTATCCGGTATCAGGCAGATGCGGACCCCTGCAAAGATCTACAAAATCACCCTGTTGATAAAGACTGACCTTTTCCTCAGGTATCTCCTTGAGTATCTCGACTTTATAAGTATCGTTTCGACTTTCAAAATACTCTATCGCCTCTTTTTTAGAAACCTCTTTCCTAACGAACCGATATCGCTTTTTGACAATCTCGGTCATTTTTTTCGATATCTTTTCCAAATCCTCAAGTTTAAGTTTCTCTTCTATATCAAAATCATAATAAAAACCGTTCTCAATAGCAGGCCCGACACCAAAACGGGCATTTTTATAAAGGCTTTGTATTGCCTGAGCCATAATATGGCTTGCACTGTGCCTTTCAATCTGACGGCCCTTTTCACTTTCAAGATAGATCGGATAAACAACCGTATCTTCATCAAAAACGGTTGACATATCAAACTGTTTATTCCCTGCTTCAACTGCAATCACATTAGGATCTTTTATTGCATCCCTTGCCGAGGTTCCTTTTTCTATAACAAACTGTTTTTCTTGCGTTTTTGTTCTCCCATAATTTATTTGGTGGGCACGAATGGTTTCGAACCATTGACCTCTTGCATGTCAAGCAAGCACTCTACCCCTGAGCTACGCGCCCATCTCATCAATCAAACATGCTTGCCCTATTATCGCCATATATACAAAATGTCAAGCCGGCAAAACAATAATTTCTTATCTATTTTTCAGTTAAAATTTCTGCACCGTCATTTTGCCTGAGAAAAATCGTTCCATAGATATCCGTCAGCAGCATCCAGATTTTAGATTGGCGGAGGAGGTAGGATTCGAACCCACGGAAGAGAATACTCCCTTCAACTGATTTCGAGTCAGCCGCCTTCAACCACTCAGCCACTCCTCCAAAAAGCCTTATCATAACAATCTATCAGATTATTTACAGATTTTACAAAAAAGAAAAAATTTTTCAATCGATTTATAAACTTTATTTGCGTCAGATCAAATAAACAAAAAATTCAGCAGACAAGAACCAACTGCCTGCTGAATTCATTAGAAACCGTTTATGACAACCGGGATTTGAAAATTTCGGAAATTAACCGGCACAGTCTATGCAGACCTTTTTACCTCCCTTGATTCTTCCGTATTTTTCAACCACCATCTCTCCGCACTCCTCGCAGACAAAACTCTCGAATGTGTGAGCAGGCTCGACATAATCGTAATCGAAAACCTCAGATACATTCAGAATCATTTCCTCAGGAGCATTCAACACCTTTTGAAAAAGAGGATCAGACACAGATTCGGGAATCTTCGTGGGCGGAACGCCGCTTTTTCTGTATTTCATAAATTCGGTCTTTTTGTTCTGTGCCATTGCTTCAGCTTTTGGAACAACCCTTACCGCCTTTTTGGCTTTTTTGTCAATAAGCGTAACACCCCATTTACCTTTGTGCGACTTTTTGATATTGCCCTTGCCGAATGTGCATCCGGTTATCGTCTGAATTCCATCTGCAAAACAGGTTGCGCAATGATTCTCGCCAAGCTCAACTATAGCCAAAAGCGCAGAATCTCCGGTTCGTTCAACTCCCAAAGCATTCATAGCAACAGCCCCTGCACGAAGTCCCATCGGCATGGCAGGACATTTGTGTCCATGAAGCTTTAACCCCAAATCCGCATAATCAGTTGCATTAACCATAAAAAACCTCCTATATAATGATTCCTATTATCAACTTTATTGCCACTACAAAAAGAATGACCGCATAGGCTTTTTTGACCCACGACGGTTTTGCCTTTTTTGACATAAAGGTTGCTCCAAGCTGAGAACCTATTAAAACCGCAAGAACAACCATTGCTGTCAGCAAAGGATAAAAATGCCCTTCAGCCATATGACCGAGATAGCCGGAAAATGATGAGAACGTTACGACAAATGCCGTTGTTGCAGCCGCTTCTTTCGTTTTATATCCCATCCACATAAGTATCGGAGCTATGATAAACCCGCCACCAAGCCCAAGCATTCCTCCTACAAATCCTGCAAAACCTCCAACAAGTACTCCGATGATTGCTCTTTTTTTAAGCGATATCTTCTCTTTCGGTTCAGGATTCTTGGCAAAAAAGCTCATCCTTATAGCAGCAGCCAGCACGGCAGCGGCAAAGAAGATGAGCAACAATCTCACCGGGACATACCCTGAGGTGTATGCACCGATAGGAGATGCAATCAATGCGGCTATAGCCATTGCAGCTCCTCCTTTCCAATCAACGAGCCTGCTTTTCGAATACGGAATAAGCGCAAGCAGCGTATTTAAGCCATTTAAAAGCAGCCCCAGCGGAATGGCTACCTCTTTTACCGAATATCCGAGCCATTTTAAGACCGGAACATATATCATTCCCCCGCCAAGTCCCAACATAGCAAACAGAAATGAAGCAATCAGTATCACAGAAAACGCCGATAAGTAAATCAACTGCCGCCTCCTCTATTTATATATTCTGATATGAGAATTTAATATTATAAAACCAAAAGTCAAGAGTTTTCTTAAAATCGGCTCAAAATCATCGCAAAAATAAAAAGTTGCCGAAATAGTATCAAAGGATTTTTGCCATACTAAAAAATTAAAATGATATTTTTTGTGAATTACCGATATCTCATATTGAAAAATCGGAAAAAGCGGTAACAATAGCAATATGGAGATAATAAGCGTAGGATTTGGAAACTTTGTTATGAAAAGCAGGATTGTTGCAATAATCAAGGTAGGATCATTGCCGATAAAAAAGATAAAGGAAGAGGCAATCAAAAAAGGAAAATGTATCGATGTAACCGGAGGCCGCAAAGCCAAATCGATTATCGTTTCAGATTCCGGTGATATTATAGTTTCTTCCCTATCCACCGATACGATTAAAGAGCGCATAAACAGCTGATGCTATATGTTATCTCAGGACCAACAGGCTCAGGTAAAACAACAATAGCAAATGAACTCACAAAGAGCGGTTCTATAAAAAAAACCGTTTCTCATACCACAAGAAAAATTCGAGCCGGAGAGACCGAAGGGGTGGATTATTTTTTTGTCTCCGAACAAAAGTTTCAAGAAATGATAGATAACAATGAGTTCGTCGAATATGAAAAGGTTCATAATCATTATTACGGTACATCAATTGCAACCCTTAACTCTGCTGCCACCTATGACACGATTTTGACAATAGATGTCAAGGGGGCTTTGAATATTAAAAAAAGTTTCGATGATTCATCTCTTATATTCATTTTTCCTCCTGATTTTTCCGAGTGGATAAAAAGAATAGATCAAAGAGGAGAATCAGCAGAAGAGGAATTAAAAATAAGAATGAAAACCGCCCTGTTTGAGATTGAAAATTATGAAAAATTTGACTATATAATAATTAATGAAGATCTTCGGCAAAGTGTAAGATCGGTTTTGGAGATAATAGATTCGTCAAAGCTTAGAGTTAAGGCAATAAGAGAGAAAATAAAACCGCTTGCTGAGAAACTGGCAAAACAGATAAGGAGGAAATATCTATGAATATTGCAGAAATCGAGGAAAAGCTTCTGGATAAATATGTAGATCACTATATGATAGCCAAAGCCGTGGGTAAAAGGGCTGTTCAGATCAGGCAAAATAATATGATATTCGAGAAAAGCAAAAATACCCATAAAAACGTTATTCAAGCCGCAATTGAACTTGCAGAGGGAAAGAGCAGGATAATCTGGTAAAAAACAGCAAAATATCAGCGGAGGCAATCTTATATCATCAAGAGAAATCATAAATGAGATAAAAAAACGTTTCAACAAGCAGGATGCCTCTTTAATCGAAAAAGCGTACCAATTTGCTATCGATTCTCATAAAGGTCAAAAAAGGACTTCAGGCGAAGATTATATCATCCATCCGGTATCTGTTGCTGCAATAACAACCAATCTGCTCTATGATCCGATAAGCATTGTTTCGGCGCTGCTACATGATGTGGTAGAAGATACTTCAGTAACCATCAACGATATTGAAAAAATATTCGGCAATGAAGCAGCGAAAATAGTGGATGCCCTGACAAAGTTAAACAGAATAAACTACAAAAGCAAAGAGGACGCTCAGGCTGAGAATTTCAGAAAAATGGTAGTGGCTATGGCAAACGACCTGAGGGCAATAATTATTAAAATCTGCGACAGGCTCCACAATATGCGAACATTGAATTATCTCAAAACCAATAAACAGATACGAATTTCGCAGGAGACAATAGATATATACGCACCTCTTGCGCACCGTCTCGGACTTGGTGCTATAAAAGCCGAACTTGAGGATCTCTCTCTTAAATATTTGGATCCGGATATATATTACACTATAGCCAAAGAGCTACACGAAAAACGGGTCGAAAGAGAATCTCATATAAAAAAAATGATTGATGAGATTAACAAACTTTTGAGCAATCAGCATATAAAATATCGCATAGAAGGAAGAGCCAAGCATATATACAGCATATACAAAAAGATGAAAAAAAATTCCATCAACATAGAAGATATAAATCTGATTTACGACCTTTTTGCAATAAGAATAATCACCGAAGATATAAAATCGTGCTATATGGTTTTGGGTATTATACATTCTCGATTCAAACTCGTTCCGGGAAGATTCAAAGATTATATTGCGCTTCCTAAAGCCAATATGTATCAGTCGCTTCACACAACGGTATTTTCACCCTCAGGACGTGTGGTTGAGATACAGATAAGAACCGAACAGATGGACAATGTTGCAAAAAACGGAATTGCGGTTCATTGGAGATATAAGGAAGGCGGAAAATTCAATCTCACCGACAAGCGGTTTGTATGGATGAAACATCTCTTGCAATGGCAAAAAGATCTGAAAAATTCAAAAGAGTTTCTCGGAAGCATGAAGGTTGACCTCATGACCGATGAAATTTATGTCTTCACGCCAAACGGCGACTTGAAGGTGCTTCCAAGAGGCGCAAGCACAATCGATTTTGCCTATAGCATTCACACGGCGGTGGGTGATGCCTGCACAGGGGCGATTGTCAACGGCAAAATGGTTGCGTTAAAAACCCAGCTTAAAACAGGCGATATCGTCAGCATCATTACCTCAAAAAATCATCACCCTTCGAAAGATTGGCTTGCAATTGTGAAAACATCAAAAGCAAAAAACAAAATACGTCAATGGATACGCACAAAAGAGAGAGAAAGCGCAATTGCCATAGGCAAAGAGATGATTGTAAGCAGACTCAAGGATATAGGAATAGGTCTGAATGAATATATAAAATCCCCTGAAACGGTAAAGCTGCTTAACAAGCTGGGACACAAAGATATAGAAGATTTATATGTTGATACCGGAAACGGAAAATTATCCGTTGCTACTGCAGTAAAGCATTTTTATAAAGAAAAAAAGGTGGAAAAAAAGGAGGGTTCATCCGGACCGATTGTCTCAGGTTCTCCCATAACAATCGACGGCCTTTATTCGGAAAACCTTATGGTGAACCTCGCAAAATGCTGCAAGCCCGTTCCCGGTGATAAAATTATCGGATTTATAACAAGAGGTAGGGGAATAACGATACATAGGATCGAATGCCCTAATCTGGACAGTCTTATGCTGGAAAAAGACAGATTGGTCAATGTAAAATGGAAATCCGTTTCGAAAGCTTTTAATATTTCTTTACGTGTCAAAACAGTTGATAAGGTTGGGATGCTTGCAAAGCTTACCTCTGTTATAGGTTCAAGAGACATAAATATAACTAATGTTACGCTTTCGCATGATGAGGTGGGAAAGACAACAACTGTTAATTTTATTCTGGATATTAAATCTAATAAACAGATTAACTCTTTAATACAAATCTTAAAATCGTTGAAAGATATTATCTCTGTAGAACGAATATAATGATATGTCGTATATTTATATTCATATTCCTTTTTGCAGAAAAAAGTGCCCGTATTGTAATTTTGTCTCCTCGGCAAATAAAGATAATACGGATAACTATATCGAACTTCTCAAAACAGAAATTGCTATCAGAAAAAACAGCGGAGGCAAAACTTATGCCAAAACATGCTACTTTGGCGGAGGAACTCCGTCATTGATGGGTATTGACAGATTAAACAATGTTATTTCCTATTTGAGACGGTTTTTCCATATTGACCAAACCTCAGAGATAACTCTGGAGGCTAACCCGTCTGATTTGAACCCTGTCTTTCTTTCCGAACTCAAATCTATAGGAATAAACAGAATAAGTATCGGCGTACAATCCTTCAAAAATAAAGACCTTGAATTTCTTCAGAGAACGCACACCGCAAGCGATGCAAAAGAGGCGATAGTAGATGCACACAAGGCGGGATTTGATAATATTTCGATAGATCTTATCTACGGATTTAGGTCTCAAACAAAAACAGGGTTTATTGATAACCTAAAGATGGCAATATCGCTTCCGATTACTCATATCTCAATTTATGCCCTTTCGGTGGAAGAAGGCACGCCGTTTTATTATCGTCAAAAAAATGGCAAGAAAATTTCAGTATCTGATGAACTGGCAGCAGAAATTTATATAAACAGCGTAAACTTTCTCAAGAAAAATGGCTTTGATCATTATGAAATCTCCAACTTTGCAAAAAAAGACTACCAATCAAAACATAATATAAATTACTGGAAAGAAGGCGAATATTGGGGATTCGGACTCTCAGCCTCAAGCTATCTGAAAAATGAAAGAATCAAAAATCTGGAAAGATATATTCATTATGCCGGTAAACTTTCAAACGGAGAGCTTCCGATAGAATCTATAGAAAGACTCTCAAGAGATGAAAAAATGTCTGAAGAGCTGATACTTGCCTTGCGGCTTATAAAAGGTATCAATTGGTCAGAATTCAAAAATAAATATGGCAATTTAAAAGAATTCGGTATTATTGAGGATAAGATAGAACAGTGGATATCGATTAAAATGCTTAAAATGGAAAATGGTTATCTTTCGCTTTCATTTCCCAAAGGAATACTCCTATCAAACGAGATATTTTCTGATCTGCTATGATTAAAGAAGATTTGCCGATCAATCTCTTCCATTGACAAAAGCTTATGTTATAATGCCAGCAGATGTACAGATATCGATATATTGCCGGCGTAGCTCAGTTGGTAGAGCAGCTGATTCGTAATCAGCAGGTCACTGGTTCGATTCCAGCCGCCGGCTCCAGAGAACAAAATATGCATTGAGCCTAATAGTTGCCCGCCCGGAATTTTGTGCAAGATTACATAAGGGAGGTTATTTATCTTATATTTGCTATCATATCTTCCTTATTAATTTTGATACACAAAAAAATTCATACAAAAAAGATGGAATTCTTGGGAGATATTATAACCAAAATAAAAATTTGAAGGAAAATAGGCGTCCGATTATTTCCGGAAAAAGTCTCCAATATCAGCGGAATATGCACAGGAACGCAAAGGATTTGAAAACCACTCAAAGAAAGGATAGAATGCTGACAGCAAAAACATTGTGATTTACGAAAACAGGATACATAATGGCGGAAATAGGTTTATTTGACTCTTTGAGTGATCATAGATCGGGAAAGTTTTTGAATATATTAATAGATGGCAATGAGAGTAAATCCTTAAGCTTTAGGTCTATCTTCCCGCCCGATGTTTTTGAGGAGATATACATAATAAGCTATGTTTCTTCATATAAGTTTTTCTTTGAAAATATCAAGGAATTCAAGAAAGTTACGATTATAATTGGAGAAGAAGACACTATATCGAAGTTTCTGTCGCTAAATGTTAAAGAGATAGAAGAGCTTTTAAAAGATGTTAAAGATATTCAAATTGCCCGAAAGATTTTAAACGGAGATATAAGTTTCAGATATATCGCTGAAGATTTTAGGTTACACTCGAAAATCTATTTCGCAAAGGATAACAACACAAAAAGGGTGGCTGTTGGCTCTGCTAATTTTACACATTCTGCGTTCAAATCGAATCAGTTTGAAGAGTTGCTTGTTTTTGACCAAGAGCCGTATGTCAGCAGCTATGAAAAAAGGGTTAAAGCTATACTTGAAAAATCTCAAGATGTTCTAACGCCAAAAATTATAGAGAAGATCAAAGAAACAGTAATAAACTGCAATAATCTTATTTCAGAAAACATTGAAAATAGCAGCATATACGCAAATAACGTCGATACAACAGATATCAATGATAGTGTGATAAAGGCTGATAATGTGGATGCAGATAAGATTAATAGCAGTGTTATAATTGCCAAAAACATTAGTTCAGTCGGCAAACTTGATACCGGCATCATCCTTTCTCCCAAAGATAAACAAGATATTGTCTTTGAAAAATGTATAGATATAGGAAAAAGGGTGACAAATCCCGAAACTGTTATATATAGAGCAGAGCAAGAAACCGAAAAAATTTATGAGGTAGAAAAACAGATAAAGACAACAAATGAACTGCTTGAGAAAATTACAAAAAGCAAGAATAAAAAAGTGGTTTTTAAACAAACCGGAGAGATAAAAAAGCTTTCGGAAAGCATAAAGGTTTCGGTGGTGAAAACTTCGCAGAAAAGCGAATACTACATGATAAAAAGACGATTCTTTGTTTTCAAAAATTATTATATTTTTGAACAAAATGGCAATCAGCTCATAGATTTTATAGGCAAAGATATTGACAAAAATAAGGTGACAGAGCAGGCAAAAAAAATTAGAGCATTTATTAAAAGCTACTCCCTGTTTACCGTTAACAAAGAAAAATCAAACGAGAAAAAAGTAACAGAGGCAATTCTGTTTTCATTAGTATCGGTTTTTATCTGGCTTATGCGCAGAAAAACAGCCGAGTTGTATGGAAAAGAAAAGCTGGCTGAGATTCCGCTTATGCTTATTATCGGTGGTCAGGCAAATACCGGAAAATCAAAACTGTTATTTTTTATTAATAAAATGCTGGGCAACAATTACGATGTCTATAGCTATCAGGAAATAGACGTCAGAGGACAGAGGATTATTGCCGATATGCTCGAAACAGAAAATATTTTCCCTTTGCTTGTGGATGAGGTTGAACAAAAATTATTTGATTCGAACACGGGTCAGATGCTTATAAAGAGCGCTACGAACAAACTCACAAATCCGCATCCCTGCTTTGTAGGAACAACAAACAAGGAATTCAGTCCGAGAGCAGAAATCGTCAGAAGACTTTATTACATAAATTTTACAGACCCGTTTTTAATGAGCTATGGTCAGGAAAAGAAAGAAGCCGATAGATATTTAAATGAAGAGGTCGGAGAGATAGATGACTCATTGTTTAGATATTTTCTTTCCGAAATGCTAACTATAGTAAAAAGAGACAGTGATACGTTTTTTAAGATAGGCGATCCTCTGTTTTATGGAAGAAAGATTTTAAAAACTATTTTTAACGATGCGTCGGTCGATTCATCATGTATAAGCGATGAATTTATAGGCGATTTTTATAGGACAAGCAGCATAGAGTGGAAGAACATTTTTGTTTATCATAGGGAGATGTTTAAACTGGATAAGATTGACAGTGAGGATGTATATCTTGTTGATTTGAATGCAATAGCAATGGATACGGGATACAAGAGAAAAGCTGATATACTAAAAAACAAACTTCCGCCAGATGTTTTGAAAAGCTCCGGTGAAACAGTGATTGCCCTGCGAAAGCAAAAATTTTTAGAATTCTGCGGGGCAAAAGATCCGGATAATAAAGGCTTAAAAAAGTTTATCCGCATTTTTGGGTTTAAGTGAGATTCCGTACAAGATTTCGCGATGAGCGAAGGATTGAAAAAATTAAAAACCAAAACGATATAATGATAAAAAAAATATTAATTTAGGAGCTGATAAATGAATCTTACAAAGGAAAAATTAAAATTATTATGGAAAAATAAAAAGGATGTGCTTGAAGATAATTCTTACCTCAAAAGAGTAAAAGTTATTTTAGAATCATTAGAGCTTGAAAAAATAGATGAAGTTCCGAAGTCTCAACATGAAACAGATTTTTTTGGACCTGCTAAAGATAATATAACAGCAGGAAAAGATGAGGGAGGTGGAAGACAAAGTATTGAAAAAATGAAAGAGAAATTCGAAAATAAATATAATAACCAAATTAATGCTGTTTGTAAAATTATTGGAGCACCAGAACGGGAGAGAGATTTTAGAGTTTTTTCTAATGCAAGTCAAGATTCTGACAGGGAGACAACTAATTTATTAGTTGGAATCAATACTCCAGATAACTATTTTATTAGTAACAACTATTTTTATAATATTGCTAAATTTATAAAACAATCAAAAAATAAAGATAAATTTGATGACATAGTCGGACACATAAAAAACGATAAAGTTCCTTTGGTTGCTGGTTGGAATGATAAGCCGACCGAAGAAGATATTAATAAACAAAAAGGAATCTTAAAGAAAAAATTTGTAACTAAATATCTTTGGATGTTGGGCAATAAAGAAGATGTTTTAACTATTTTTAGTCTTAAATCTTTTTATAATCTACAACAATCTGGAATTTTTAAAGAGTTTGAATTTAAATTGAGTTCTGATGCTGATTTTGATGAATTTACTAACAAGTGGAGAGAGTTTAGTAAGAAACTATTTGAGGAATTACAAATATCAAAAAATGAAAAAAAATTAGAATTCTCAAAATGGCTATTTATTTTATCATTTGCAGTTACTGACATAAAAAATATTTCAGATTTACTACAAACCGGTAATCAAGCAGTCATTTTATGGGGACCTCCTGGCACAGGTAAAACTTATGAAAGTATGCGGGTTGCAAAAGAGATGCTTGGCGTTGGTGAAAATGAAAATGAAGAACAAATGGAAGAAAAATATCTTTTTTCTAAAGATAAAGACAATTTATCTAGAAATGAAAAAGGCTTTTATGAAATCATACAGTTTCATCCTAATTATACTTATCAAGATTTTATAGGTGGCATTACTCCAAGTTTAGGTTGGGAAAATGAAAGCAATACTATATCTTATAAGCTAAGAGAGGGAATATTTAAAAAATTTTGTGATAAAGCAAAAGATAATAAAAATAAAAAGTTTATCTTTATTATTGATGAGATAAACAGAGCAGAACTATCTGCGGTTTTTGGCGAACTTTTGTATGCTCTTGAGTATAGAGGAAAACCTGTTAATATACCATACTTTAAAAAAGAGTTTACCATTCCAAATAATGTTTACATTATAGGGACAATGAATAATGTTGATAAAAGTTTGGTTACTTTTGATTTGGCTTTAAGAAGACGATTTGGATTTTTTAAAATGATGCCAAAACTTGAAGTTATCAAAGATGTTTTGAGTAATGT
>JALWSW010000197.1 GCA_027080125.1 Campylobacterales bacterium
TTTTTTAGGGTGCCTAGTTTGCGCGGCTGAACCGCTTTTCTCCTCCCCCCCCCCATGTTTGTCGCAATCTTTTCAATTCTGCTGTAAAAGTTTGCCAGTTTTTGCGTTTTTTGTTCCTTGTCGTAAAGATTAAGTATAATCTGTCCGAAAAGCCTGAAGCGTATGAGGTCATATTTTGTGAAGTTATAGCCGGTAAAACGGTTTGCGGAAAATTGACCGAAATAATTCCCCGATTCATCATAAAGCGGCATTCCCATGAATGTGCGAAGTCCCGCATTTTTCCATTCCTTATGGGCATCAGGAAAACTTTGGTATCGGTTAACTACTATTGCTTTACCCTTAGCTTTTGTTGCACCGGTGGCATACCGGTCTATATCGACCCAGTATTTTCTATCCGATAAATCGATGAATTGATATTTTGGTCTTATATAGTAGTATCTGTATTTCAAAAGATGTTTATCTTCATCTGTTAGCCCCACGCTGACTATATCAGCATCAAGAATATCCGATATCTTTTTCATCAAAGCATTTACATTAGAAAATCCCCTTTCTGAAAAAAGCAAAATAAGCTCCATCAATGAGACAGTATTGTTTCTTTCCCGTTGACGAAAACCGACAAGAATAACAACGATAGCGAGAAATAAAATAAATATCAGAATAAATAGTAGTAATATTTTGATTAAAACCGTTCTTACCTTGTTAATCACTGTTCTGTGACTGGCAAACAGCAGGTTCTTTGATTGTGCAAATATTATGTTTTTTAAAACCTTTAAATTCTTGGCCGCAGATATCAATCTGCTTGAAATCCGCTCAATATTTTTGGCATCATCGGTCAATAAACGTTTGCCTTTTGCGGAAATATCAGATGCTGCTATGACGTTTTTCATGTAATTTACAAACTTCTTATTCATCAAAAAACCATCAATTGTTTTGACGACATTAAGATATGCCGGAGGGTTGTTTTCTGTATATTTGAGGATATCGTTGTTTAGTCTTTTAACAGCATTTCGGTAATCTTTGCGCAGAATTTTTATTTGCTCTATCTGTCCCAGAAGCAGACTATATTCACCTTTCAGCTTCGTATCATCCATATTGTCTTCTAATAAATTGACCGTTTCAATCAGTTTCTTTGCGCTTCTGTTATCTTCAATAAAGTCGTCAAGGTATATTCCCTGCTTAGCAAAAAGTTCGCCCTCATATTGAAAATCTATGAAGCGATCATTAAGTTTGTAAATAGAGTGTATATTTTTAACGATGCTGGCAAAACCTGCTGCAATCAAAACAGAAAGAATAGAAAAAATAAGTGTACGGGCCGCTCTTTTGTTCAAAAAGTTATGGATTTTCATTAAGATAAATGATATAACAACTTAGTAAATAGGTCAAGTAACCTGGAACTGTAAAAGGAGGAATTCCATGCCTGAGAAAACAATCTGGAGAAAAAGAGCGGAAATTGTTATCGACAATCTAAAAAGACGCGGTATGAACGGAGTTTATTTTGAAAATGAGGAAGAATCAAACGAATTTATCGCAAGCCTTATCAAAAAAGGATCGACGGTAGGTTTGGGAGGTTCAACAACTATAATTCAGAGCGGACTTATAGACAAGTTGCGAACGCTTCCGATTAACTTGCTGGATCGGTATAAACAGGGGATTGCCAAAGAGAGGGTTGATGAGATGAGAATTGAATCTTTGAGAAGCGATGTTTTCATTTCAAGCACAAACGCGATTACAATCTCAGGTCAGATTGTAAGCTGTGATGGGCTTGGCAACCGCGTCGCAAGTATGCTTTATGGACCCAAAAAGGTAATTATTCAGACAGGAGCAAATAAAATTGTAAACAGTTTGACCGAAGCAATAGAGCGAATTCACAATATTGCTGCGCCTCAAAATGTAATTCGATTTTCCGGAGATGCGATATGCGGCAAAACAGGGATATGCGATGATGAGCATTGCAGATATCCGGAGCGATTCTGCAACAGTTGGAGCATAATAGAAGGGCAGAGCGAACAAGGGAGAATTACCGTCGTGTTTGTGGGTGAAAAACTTGGTTTTTAGTTCCTTCGGCAAAGCATATTGTAATCTGTCCCATTATGAGTAAAATCCGATATTAGTTCGGACTTTCGGACAGGTTTATTGATTTAGATTATTTGAGGTGCTTATAGTGAAATATGTTTTGTTTCTGGGTGATGGAATGGCGGATCTGCCGATGGAAGAATTAGACGGACTTACCCCACTTGAGTATGCAAAAACACCTGCTATGGATAGTATTGCCTCAGGCGGCAAGGTGGGAATGATTAAGACGGTCTCAGATGGATTTGAACCGGGTTCTGATGTCGCAAATCTTACGATTCTTGGCTATAACGTAAAAGAATTTTACACAGGACGCGCTCCGCTTGAAGCTGCTGCGGATGGTATAGCTATGGATTCTGCCGATGTGGCATACCGATGCAATTTTGTTAAGATGGACAGTAAAAGGATGCTTGATTATTCAGCTTGTCATATCGATGATGAAACTGCGGAAATTGTTGCCCGGCGGATTGTCAGCGAACTTAACATACCCTCGATAGAATTTTATCACGGGCTCAGCTATCGCAACATTATGATATGGAAAAACGGAAAACTGGCTGATTGCACTGCTCCTCATGATATCAGCGGCAAGGAGTATAAACCGTTTTTACCAAGGGGCAAGGGAGCCGAAAATCTTATCGAGATTATGCGGAAGGCTCACCGGATTATAGAAAAGCTTGGCAATCCCTATGTAACGGATATCTGGATATGGGGTGGCGGCACAAAACCGAGGCTTGAGAATTTTAAGAAAAAGAATGGAGTCGGAGGATCAGTTATTAGCGCCGTGGATCTTGTGAGAGGAATAGGAAAACTTGCAGGTCTTTATGCACCCAAGATTGAGGGAGCTACAGGGGTTATAAACACAAACTACGAAGGTAAAGTAGAGGCGGCTCTTTCAATGCTCAAGAGGGATGATTTTTTATTTCTTCACTACGAAGCAGCCGATGAGGCAGGGCACGCAGGTGATTTGAATCAAAAGATTCGGGCTATTGAAAATTTTGACCGATTGATTGTTGTGCCGATTATGAATGAACTTTCTTCATTTGGAAAATGGCGGGTGGCGGTGATGCCTGATCATGCAACGCCCATAAAATATAAAACACATACAAGAGAGGCTGTTCCTTTTGCAATTTTAGACAGCGAT
>JALWSW010000198.1 GCA_027080125.1 Campylobacterales bacterium
ACGATCCAAAGAAAGCTATGACGGCTTTTTTGGTGGAGCGAACCGATGATATCAAGGTGGAACATCTTTACGGCTTAATGGGAACAAGAGGCGGCGGCACCGGTAGAATCGTTTTTAACAGGACTCCGGTTCCGATTGATAATGTATTGGGAGGCAAGCCAGGCATAGGCAACGGGACTCAGGTGTTTTATCAAATGATGATTCCGGAGCGAATGACCTCAGCCGGAGCTGCCGTCGGTATGGGAAGAGCAGCTATACGGATAGCGGCTGATTATGCCGATAAAAGAAAAGCGTTCGGAAAAAAAATCAGATCGTATGAGGCGGTGAGTTTTAAAATAAGCGAGGCTATTACGCTTTTGGACGCCTCAAGAGGCATAAACCGCATGGCAGCGGAGGCAATCGATCTGAATATTTCCCCCGGAATTGCAAGAAGACTTGTTTCGGAAGCAAAAAAGTTTTCAACCGATGCGGCTTGGAAGGTGGTCAACAATGCTATGCAGATTATGGGAGGCATAGGATATACAGATATCTATCCGATTGAGCGGCTTTTGCGTGATATACGCTTGATAACCATCTGGACCGGAACCAACGAGATTATGGATCTGGTTATTCAGCACGAATTCTACAATGAATTTCAATCCGTTTTGCTCGAGGGAAGAGATATTGAAGCTGATGCAACAGGCGCCGGGTTTGATGAGGAAAAAGTTTACGGGGACTAATCGACTGTTGATTTTATTAATGGAGAAACGATTTGGGAAAAGATATTAAAAAACGAGAAAGGATTCTGAAGGCTGCAACGACAGTTATTGCGCAAAAGGGTTATCACGGTACAAAAATTGCGGATGTTGCAAAGCTTGCCGGCGTTGCAGACGGAACCATCTATCTTTATTTTAAAAATAAAGACGAGATTCTTTTGACGATTCTTTCGGAGGCGCTTGGAAAACTGAATAAAAAACTTGCAAGTCAACTTGAGAGCCTGAGCGAGACTGAGACTAAGATAAAGAAGATAATAGAGCATCATTTTGAATTTATTGCGCAAAACGATTCTCTGGCTCAGGTTTTTCAGATAGAACTAAGAGGCTGCAGCACATTTATGAGAGGTGGTGTTTTTCCCGAATTGAGAGATTATCTCAAGATTATCGAAGAGGTGATCTCCTACGGCATAAAAAGAGAGCGGATAAATGAAGATATCGATATAAAGATAACTGCAAAAGCAATTTTCGGAACGCTCGATGAGCTCTCTACAATATGGGTTTTAAGAAAAAAGCATCCGATAGAAAAGATGACCGAAACAGTTTTTGAGCTGTTTTGTAACGGATTGTTAAAAAAATAGAGTTTGGGAGGTACGATGGATATCAAAAAGGCTGTTGTTATAGGAGCAGGAACGATGGGAGCTGCCATTGCGGCTCATCTTGCCAATTGCGCGATAGAGACTTTGCTGCTTGATATAGTTCCAAAAGAGCTCAGCGAGACTGAGCAAAAGCAGGGCAAAAACTTAAGCGACCCTGATGTGAGAAACAGGTTTGCTTTGGCAGGATTGAAAAGGGTAAAGAAGAGCAGACCGGCAAGTTTCTATAGAGCTGATTTTGCTTCATTTGTGAGTGTAGGCAACCTCGAAGATGATATCGATAAGATAAAAGATGCAGATTGGATAATCGAGGCGGTAATAGAGAATATTAAAATCAAACATAATCTGTTGGCAAAAATCGACAAATACAGAAAAACCGGTTCTATAGTGTCATCCAACACATCCGGTTTATCGATAAATGCGATGATCAAAGACGCCTCAGATGATCTGAAGGCACATTTCTTGGGCACGCATTTTTTCAATCCACCCAGATATCTGAAATTGGTGGAGCTGATTCCCTCCTCATTTACCAACGAAAAGGTGACAGAAGACATAAAGAGTTTTATTGAAGATCGTCTTGGAAAGGCGTGTGTCATTTGCAAAGATACGCCCAATTTCATAGCAAACAGGATCGGGATTTATGCCGCTATGAAAACCTATCAGCTTGTCAAAAAATATGGTTTGTCGCCTGATGAGGCTGATAAACTTACCGGAAAGCTTTTGGGCAGGCCTAAAACCGCCACCTTCAGATTGGCTGATATGGTTGGGGTGGATGTAATATATCATGTTGCAAAAAATGTGTATGAAAATGCCTCAGATGATCCCTATAACGCCGTTTTTAATCCCGAGCCGATTGAATCGATGATTAAAAACGGCCTGCTTGGAGATAAAACAAAGCAAGGCTTTTACAAAAAGACGGTTGATCGGGGCAAAAAGACAAGGTTGGTTCTTAATCTTGAAACCGGTCAATATGAGGCGAAATCGAATAGAAAATTCAAAGCGATTGAGAATGCCAAAGCTATCGGTTCGTTTGCAGGCACGCTGAAGGCTATTTTTTCGTTAAAGGATGAGATAAGCGAGTTTGTTTGGAAGGCGTTTTCCTATCCTATTTTGTATGCGATGAGCATAGGACCAGAGATTGCAGAGAACCTGTATGAGATTGATAATGCGATAAAATGGGGATTCAACTGGAAGTATGGTCCGTTTGAACTGGCTGATAAGGTTGGAACGAAAGGTTTTATAGATCGCCTGAAAAAAGAGGGCGCCAAGATTCCGGAGTGGATAGAGAAGATGCTTCAAACTGGCGGCTCATTTTATAAACAGGCGCTCTTTTACGATTGGGCAAGCGGCTCATATAAACAGATTGAGCAGAACGAGAAGATTATCACGCTGAAAACGCTCAAAAACGAGAAGACGATAATCGAAAATCAGGAAGCTTCACTTATCGATCTGGGTGACGGGATTGCCTGCCTTGAGTTTCATACGAAGATGAACGCAATAGGTCCTGGCATAGTCGAGCTTACAAAAAAGGCGCTTGATGAGGTTGATAAAAACTACAAAGCCCTTGTAATTGCAAACAACGGCAGCGCATTTTCAGCAGGCGCAAATCTTGCCCTTATGCTTATGTATATCCAAAATGATGAGTTCGATGAGATCGATTGGGCGGTAAGAGAGTTTCAGAATATGACTATGTCGCTTAAACGATTCAGAAAACCTGTGGTTGCTGCTCCTCACGGAATAACCGTAGGAGGAGGATGCGAGGTGTGTCTTCATTCAACAGGTGTGATTGCAGCGGCAGAGACCTATATGGGGCTTGTTGAGGTTGGAGTTGGTGTGATTCCTGCCGGAGGCGGAACA
>JALWSW010000199.1 GCA_027080125.1 Campylobacterales bacterium
GGTGTCCGAATGCGAGCGAATTATGCACCCTGAGCAGAACAGTTATACCTATGGTTGCCGCATATATACCTTTGAACATTACAACATCATTTGGATCACCGGCAACAACATATATAGAAGCTGAAGCAGCACCTGTTAAGCTTATATACAATAATAAAGAACATGCAAAAACGCCATATGCTATTGGTGGTGGAATTAGTATTCCTGTTTCTCTGTTTACAGTTATGGCAAATGGTTATTATACAAATGGTTTGGTCGGTCTTGCCGGTTTAAATGCGGCGGATAATGAGACTATAGGTTCAAATGTATCATATGTGTATAATTCTGCCAAAAATAAACTTATACAAGAACACTTAACATGGTGGAATATCGAAGCAAGTTTTGCCCCTACGGCAAATATTACATTTGCAGTCGGATATGACTCTGCGCATTTCTCACACTCCGGTGATAATGGTGATGATTATTTTGTTTCCGGAGCAGTTAAAGATGTTAGAACAACATTTGCCAACGTTGCGTTTAATGTGACAAACAGTTCTACTATATCAGCGGAATGGGATCATGTATGGGATAGATACACAGTGGACGGCGGCAATTATTATAGTGGTAATAATACTAATAGTTTTACTACAGCAAGCGGAAATGCATTTTGGATGAGTTATGATTATTCGTTTTAAGCATAAACAGGGAAAATAATTCACGAGAATCGGTTTTAGGCATCTTTTGTTTCAATTCTTCAAAAGATGCCTTCTACATTTTGCCCGAACATTAAAACAGGGATTACCACAATTTTTCAGGACTTGTAATGATACACAAGAGTTTATACTGCAAATTTTCATAATAATTATCAATTCCGCACTAATTGCTCCTCCCTCCTCTATCTAAGCGTAGATAAAGAATAATATTAATCCGGACCGGTTAAAAGTTTTCAGAAAAGTGGGTTTTTGAATCGAAAAGAACAGTTGTTTCCTGCTATTTGCGGTTCAAACACTTTTTGTCTTTCGATGTGAATAATTCAGATGAGTCAATCGATATCCGTTTGGATATGAAAATACGCTATAAATTGAACGATTCTGGTTCAGTATAGCTAAAAAACGGATAGATCTATGCTATAATCAATCCAAGAATGTTCAGGCTTATTGCTTTTAGTCGAAGTCTGGGCAATATCTGAAAAAACGGCCGAGCCAGCCTTGTAACGGATATCTCCATAAGGCGGCATTATCATTTTAAAAGAAAGGAGGGCAAGAGATGAAATCATTACAAAATCAGGTTGCTGCTTTTGCAAAAGAGCGCGATTGGGAAAAATATCATTCCCCTAAGAATCTTGCTATGGCTCTTAGTGTTGAAGCATCCGAGCTCTTGGAGATATTCCTGTGGCTAACCGATAAGGAGAGTCAAGATCTGCCGGAGGATAAACTGAACGGTTTAAAGGAGGAAATCGGCGATGTAATGATCTATCTTGCCAACCTTGCAAATAAGTTCGGCCTTGATCCGATTGAATGCGCCAGAGAAAAGTTAGAGATAAATAAACGGAAATATCCTGCCAATCTTGTCAGGGGAAGTGGCTCTGCTACAATCCTGTATACACAAAGTTAGTGCATATGATAAACTAACTTACAGGAGGTAGTTTTTATGGGACCAAGGAGAAGATTTTCAAATGAGTTTAAATTAGACGCAGTCCTTCTTACGCTGCAAAATGACAGAACTGTTAAAGAGGTATCCGACGAGATGGACATCCCCTATACTCTTCTTTGCAAATGGAGAACAAAATACAAAAAACTAGGCGAAAGGGCGTTTGCGGGCAAGGGAAACATCTCAGCGGATAAAAAAGATATCAAAGCCTTGGAGAAAGAGTTGAGAATTGTAAGGCAAGAGAGGGATATATTAAAAAAAGCAGTTGCCATCTTCTCAACTCATTAGAACAAAAATACAGATTTATAGAGATGTTCAAGAAAGAGTTTCCTGTTGAGAGGATGGCAAAGGCGTTGAATATTACAAGGGACAGCTATTATAAATGGTTGAAAAGAAAACAAAACAGAAGAAAACAAGAAAATGAGTTTCTGCTTTCGAGGATACGGTATATCTTCAACCTTCACAAGAAAAGATACGGTTCAAGCAGAATTTATGCAGAGCTTAAAAAGGAAAACATAGTATGCTCGAGAAGAAGGGTTGCAAGACTTATGAAATCAGCCAATCTTATCAGTATAAGATACAAAAAACATAAATACCCGAAAAACAGTGACAAACCGGATAAATACCCTCCAAATCTCTTGAATCAAAACTTTACAGTTGATTCACCGGATAAAGTTTGGGTTTCTGATATCACCTATATTCCAACCAAAGAGGGCTGGCTCTATGTAACTACGATAATAGACCTGTTTAACAGAGAGGTTATAGGACACAGCAGATCATATAATTTGAAAACAGAAAATACCGTTATAAAAGCCTTTGGTGAGGCAGCAAGAAAGAGAAAACCAAAAGAGAATCTCATCTTCCATTCAGACAGAGGAATTCAATACCGCTCTGAAGCTTTTAGAAACATACTTAAAGATTTCAATATTACACAAAGCGCAAGTGGTAAGGGAAACCGCTATGATAATGCTGTTGCCGAGAGCTTTTTTAAAACACTAAAGAGCGAGCTTTTATCAAAAGATGCCTTTAGAACAAGAAAAGAGACTAAAACCAAGATCTTTGAATACATAGAAGCTTACTACAATAAAAAAAGAATTCATTCTACGCTTGGATGGTTCAGCCAAAAGGAGTATTTGGAGAATTATTACAAAAATGCAGGCAAAGGAGATGAAAATATACATCAAAGAGAACAGAAAGAAGCGGTATGATTAAAAAAGAGGAGATTTTAAAAGTATGTCTAACTATGTGTATAAAAAAAGGTGAGACCGCTTCATACTTTGTGTAAACGAATAATTTACCATAACTATAGTAGCCCATTTTATCTCAGATGTCCAGTAATTCTGTCGCCAAAAACAATAGAAAGCTGAGATATTATCTCTGCCCAATTAGAGAGAGATTTTTCCCATTTTTTAGAAATATCCCTGTAAACTAAAAATACAAGTTTAAACAAAGCATCATCATTGGTAAATCCCCCTTTAGATTTAGTAATTTTCCGTATCTGTCTGTTAAAGCCTTCAACGGTATTGGTGGTATAGATAATTCTCCTGATAGGTTCGGTATACTCGAAATAGG
>JALWSW010000200.1 GCA_027080125.1 Campylobacterales bacterium
AGTCTGAATATATATTAACCATTTGGAAGGGAAGAGGTTAATATATAGTTTCAATTCCTCATAGGTAGAGTCTGAATCTGTCTGGTTTCTTTTCTGATTTTACAAGTTCACTGTTTCAATTCCTCATAGGTAGAGTCTGAATACCAATAAAATCAACAAACTTTTATTTATCAAATTTCATAATACAATAATTTTGCGAAAGTTCAACGCCATTTTAACCATTTTTTCTGTCGAAAGCCGGGGTTTTTTGTGCTACCTGCGATCGACAGAAAATTTGCGAATTTTATCGAGAAACATTTTCGATTTATACTACTGCAAATTAAACTGCTGAGGCTTTGGGTTCAGCTTGATGGTAGTATCCGGTAAATTGAAAGCTTGCGAGCGTTGCGATTATGCCCGAATTTGTCTCAAACATGCCTTCTAATAACCGGTAAATTGAAAGCTTGTGCAGCGCAAAATGTTTAATGTGGTGTTTTGCCGCTTTGCATTTGCGCAAGTATCCCGGGCTTACTCAGCTAAAAATGTTTAGCATATCAGTTGTTATAAAACAACAAAGCAATCGGGTTTTGTTGAATAAAAAAAATTGACCGATACAATTGCAATATGGCTATAGTTTTTCATAGAACCGATATCAATCCCATAAAATTTATCCATAAAAACGTATCAGGCTCTTCCGTTGTAGTTTTGCCTACCAAGCGCGCCATAAGAGAATTTGTCGATCTTTGGCAAAAAACATCCGAGGCTCCGATTCTTTTTACCTATGAGGAGTTTTTTAATTCGTTAATTGATACGCGCTATATTTTGCCTGACAGGTTTACAAAGAATCTGCTTTTAAGGGAAGCGGTTAGAAGTGTCGGAGATTCGAAAAGAATTATGAAGGATGATTTCGAATATCTCAAGGATATAACCATGCTTGAAGGTTTTATAGATGATCTTGGCGGTTTTTATCGGGAGATTGTCTCAAGCGGGGTTGGTTTTGGCAGACTGAAACAGTTTTCCGCCTACACCGAATATTTCGATCATATCTCGATATTGGAGGAGATTTTTGATAAATATATGGAGCTGTTGCATAAAAACGGCTTCGAAGATATTGATATGCTTAAAACCGGCAAAATCGAAAAAACGAGCAAATACGGTGAAATCTATCTTGCGGTAAGCGGATTTTTTACATATTTTGAACAGGAGGCAATAAAAACACTGTCTGAGACGTGCAGGGTTCATATCGTTATCGAGGATGCGGAGATTCCGGAAAAGATGAAAGCGATTCTCAGGCGACTTGAACCGAAAATTAGTCTTGCATCAAGCCGGCTCCATCGAAATATCATCCTAAGACGATTTTCAACCAAATCGGCTATGGCTGCTGATATTGTGAGGCTGGTAAGATATGAGTATTATCATAATAATATCCGGTTGGAAAAAATCAAAGTTGTGCTGCCGGACGAATCGATTGCAGATCTATTGAGAACATTCGATAGGGAGTTATTCAATTTTGCCAACGGCTTCAAGCTTAGTGAATCGATATATTACAAATATCTCAAAGCTGCAAGTGATTTAAACGACAATATGTATTCCGGGTTGTATCGCTGCAATTATCTTATAAAACTGCTCAACCACCCGTTTTTAAACAAAGCTGAAGCAAAGGCGCTTTTGAACAGGATATACAAAAGCGGCTTGCCTACGATTGAGCTTTCTGCGACCGATTTGAAAGCGATTTTGATGACCGATTTCAACAAAATCTATTATACAAAATCGATAAGCCTGCAGGAAACCTCATCAAGGCTGCTTGAGCTGATGAAACAATTCTCAAAGGGGTATGAAAAAAGTAATATGCCCGCTGATTATATCCAAGCCAGCCAAACCTTTTTTGAGGAGCTTGAGCGAATTTCCATGCTTAATAAAGACTTTGTAAAGCTCAGTTCAACCGGAGCTGTTATGATAAGATATCTGCTCGGAAGAATTTCTGAAATGCGGTATCCTGATGCGGGAATCGGTAAGGTCAAGGTAATGGGAATGCTTGAATCAAGGCTTCTGGAGCAGGATGTTGCGATAATTCCCTCTTTAAACGACGGAATCTTGCCCAAGGCGACAAAAAAGGAGCTTTTTCTTAACAGCATTATCCGAGAGGAGTGCGGGCTTCCGACAAGAATCGATAGAGAGGAGTTGCAGCAGTATTATTTCAGAAGCATTATTAGATCGTCAAAAACCGTTTATCTGTCCTATATCGAGGATGATCAGTCACAGATAAGCAAGTTTCTCTCAGACATTATGCGTGAGTATAATCTCAAAGCCGAAGCCGCAGAGGTGATGCTCGGTTATATGACAGGCAATCAACCGACTCGTTTCGGAAAACCTGAAGAACCACTTGATAGCATTGAAAAAGATGATTGGATGATTGAAAAACTCAAAAACAAAAGATTCAGCGCAAGCGCTATCGATTTATACAAGGATTGTCCGTACAAGTTTTATCTGAAATATGTAAACGGCATAGAGGCAAAAATCAGCTTTGAGAAGTTTCCGTTTGAATTGGGCAGATTTGTGCATAGTTTACTTGCCGGAATTTATGAAAATCAAAAGCCTATAAACGATGAAAAACTGTTAAGGAAGCGTTTCGGTAAACTGTTTGGTTCCATAAAAAAATCAAACGGAATTTTTGCTTATGATTCAACCTACAAAATCAAAGCCGATTATTTTTTATACAGGATAGAAAATTCGGACTTCTTTCGCAACGAGGCATCCTGCAACGCAGAGCAGATTATCACTGAATCCGAATTTGATGTCTTTATCGATTGTGAAATCGGAAAGATTAACTTTGGCGGAAGGATAGACAGAATCAATCTGTATAAAGACGAATTCGAGATTATAGATTACAAAACCGGTAGTAGCGGTATAAATCGATTTTCAATGGGCAAAAACTACAGCGTTCAGCTTCCGCTTTACGGATATGCCGTGCAAAACAGATACAAACGAAGATGCCGGGGGCTTTTTTATTACGATTTAAGCGAGTTCAAACGAATCGATTTTGCAGAGGAGACTTTTCCTGAGAAGATAATCGAGGCAGTTATCGAAAAGATAAGGTTGATAATAGAGGAGATTTTCGACATGAGCTTGCCTTTTGTAAAAACAAGCCGACAT
>JALWSW010000201.1 GCA_027080125.1 Campylobacterales bacterium
GCCGATTATGAATGAACTTTCTTCATTTGGAAAATGGCGGGTGGCGGTGATGCCTGATCATGCAACGCCCATAAAATATAAAACACATACAAGAGAGGCTGTTCCTTTTGCAATTTTAGACAGCGATGCGGTACAAGAAAACCGGTTTGGTTTTAGCGAAAGAGAGATTAAACAAAATTCTTCCGAGACGGTAGAGCCCGGATGGAGATGGATGGAAAATTTTTTGAGGTAGTTATGGGGTAAGACCGATTGATCTGCAAAATGTAATAGAAAAGATTTCCGGACAGGAAAAAATTCAGCAGGTAACCTATGCGGGTCAGGAGGTAGCTTCTGATTTTTCAAAAAAGATAGAAAAGAAAGAGTTAAAAAAAAGGTTGAACAGTGTCAACGAAACCGAGAAGCCTGGTGAGGTTGTCGGCAACGAGGATAAGGAGAAGGAAAAAAGGAAAAAGAGAAGACACATAGATCTGCTTGTATAAGGAGTAATAATGGCAAAACTTGTATATTTGATGAGACATCTGAGGGAATCAGGAGCCGATAGAAAACTGCAGCAGTTGATTTTGGAGCTTGCCGAGGCATCAAAATATATTGCCCATACTATTAAAACCGGTGAGATGGGATACGCAGGAACAAGCAATCTTTACGGAGAGAATCAGCTTGCCCTTGATCTGCTTGCCGATAAAATTATAAAAGACAGGTTGGATCATACAGGACTTGTTTCATATATGATATCCGAAGAGATGAACAGCATTGTCTCTTCTCATGAAAATGCGATGGGACCGTATTCGGTCTGCTACGACCCGTTGGACGGCTCATCTCTAATCGACACCAATCTTTCAATCGGCACCATCGTATCGATAATGCCGGGAAAGCAGGTTCTGCAACCGGGCAAAAATCAGGCAGCCGCTTTGTATTTTTTGTATGGACCAAGAACAGAACTTGTCTATACCGTCGGAAACGGAACTCATATTTTTGTGCTAAATGATGCGTATGAGTATATTCTGCAATCAGAATATGTAACCCTTAACGGTTTCGGAAATATATATGCTCCCGGAGGACTGAAACAGGAATGGACAGCCAGCCATACTCTCTTTATAAATCATCTTGAAGATGAAGGTTATAAATTGCGATACAGCGGGGCGTTTGTTGCAGATATCAATCAGTTGTTGGCAAAAAAAGGGGGAATTTTTACCTATCCGGCTTTGAAAGGCAAGCAAGAGGGCAAGCTGAGAATGGTATTTGAGCTGTTTCCTATGGCATTCATAATCGAGCAGGCCGGAGGCGCAGCTTCAAACGGTACGCTGAGAATTCTTGATCTGGAGGCTTCCGATTTTAGTCAACGCTCTCCAATCTATATCGGTTCCAAAAAAGAGGTTGCCTTAGCCGCTGAGTTTCTCAAGAGGATATAAATACCGATGAAACGAGCTGCGTATTCGTCGGTTTGTTGCTGTTAAATCAAGAATGCGTTGGATTTTGTTTATTCTATAACCGGTTTTCCTTTCGGCATATTTTTTTTGTAAAAACTTATCCATACAAGACAGATCGGTTTTCCGTTTATCTTTTTGCTGTTGGCTGGAAGATATATGCCGAACGGGCAGCTGCCGCAGCGCCAATCGGGATAACCGCAGACAGATAACAGCCTTTCCTCCTCAGGAAGTTTTACGGCTATCTCAACAAGCACCTTTTCTATGTCTTCCTGAGTAGGGTTGCTGGTTTTATCTATATAATTTTTCATAACATCAGAGAAGCTTTTTATATACGGGTCGCTCTCTTTCTCGGCAAGCTCTATAAATTTTTCGGTTTGTGTGACGATTTTTTGTTCTTTCATTAAATTTCAATCCTTTTGATTTTTTCATTTGATTTTGCAATTTTAAGCAATCCTGCGGTTCTTAAATCTCGCTCTTTGTCTCTGCGTCTGGATAGTTCATTTAGCCTAAAAATATATCCTGACAAATCATTCGTGCCGTTTTTGCATCGATCTATTACCTCTCTGTAAAATGAGATAATATCAAAAATCAGTGAGTTGCTGTATTCTCTTCCCTGCACCTTCAGGTAACTTACCCCATTTTTAAGTGCCACCGGAATTGTGTTTAGCAGCAAAAATGCATTGTTGGTCATCTTAACACTGTCGTTGCCGCTATCCCACGCGCTTTGGCATACTCTGTTGCAATGACCTCCCCTATTGGGACTTCCGAAAAATCGGTTCTTTCCGTTTTCAATATGCCAATCCTGCTTTATATAACTGCTCATTGTGCATTTTCCAAGATAGGTAAAGCAGTTATTTGAGTGAAGAAAAACCTCCAATTTCAGATTAAGATCATCCTGAATGAACTTGATTTCTTCCATAGTGATATTGCATGGAGCTACAATACATGTTGCTCCTGCGGCTCTGTAAAATTTGATATCTTCCTCATTGATTATGTTCGCTCCTGCACTTGCGTGAATTTCAAGATCGGGAAACCTGTCTCGAACCAGATGCATAGCCCCCGGATCGGTCATTATCACTCCGTTTATTCCGTATGAGTAAAGTTCTTCTATAGTCTCAATCATAAGGGGAAATTCGGTTGAGGATGCTATTGTATTTAGCGCAACCCTGACCTCTTTACCATGTTTGCAAGCATATTCTGCCACGGTTTTTATATCGCTGTTATCCATCTCGTAATTTTCGGTTCTCCTGCTCCAGCCTTTTGCCCCTACATATACCGCATCTGCTCCTTTCTCCAGAACCCCGATTGCCATTTCGAGGTTTCCACCCGGAGCCAGCAGTTTTGTTGTCATATTGCCTCCTTGTTCTGTTTTGAGATATATTTATATCCTGATTGCTTGAAAAAATAACCGTTGCATATGCCAAATTCGGCAAGTTCAGATAGTTTTTTCAGCGCATAATCAGATTTGATTTTTTCCTCAGCCAGATCTTTGTATATGGATGAGACACTCTCAAGATAGGTTTCATCTTTTCTGAAACCGTAGATATAAAAATGTTTATAGCCGGAATTAATCAAATCCTTGAAATATTCAGCCATGCAGAGCTCATATCCTGAAACAGGAGCTCTTCCGATATTTCCCAGTTGCCAGTCATCCTGCTTTAGCCAGTGCGGTTTTTGGCACA
>JALWSW010000202.1 GCA_027080125.1 Campylobacterales bacterium
GCTTAGCACCTCCTCTGCTGTTTTATCGCTTATTTTTCCCATAAGGTCAATTTCAGGCGGACTGAATGCATGAATAAAAAGCGAAGGAAAATTTTTGTTAAGTTGAGATATCATATCAATATAATATTCGTATTTAATCTTTTTGTTTAAGCCTCCCTGAATAAGAAGCGTATCCACTTCGGCATTTTGAAGCGATTCGGCTTTTTTTAAAATTTCATCTATTGAAAGGGTATAGGATTGGGAAGATTTTTCATCCCTATAAAATGCGCAAAAGCTGCATTTTGAGTTGCATATATTTGTATAATTTATGTTAGCATCTACTATAAAGCTGACGTTTTTTGAAGGATTCTTCTCAAATCGCACAGCAGTTGCCATATCGGATAATTCATAAAGTTCTTTATCAAAAAGGCTCAGCGCGCTGCTAAAATCGTATCGTTTCACTGCAGGGCAGCCTTGCGGTAGTTTCCTGTTCGTCTGATTGGCGTGAAACCGGCGCCGGAAATCAGTTTGCGCAGTTTTTCTTCGCTCATTGCGCTTGGCGAGGCTGTTCCTGCCGAGTGGGTAATAAGCTCTTTTCCTATCGTTCCGTCAAGATCATCAGCGCCAAAAAATTGTGCAATTTCGGCAAGTTTTGGTGTCAACATAACCCAATATGCCTTTATATGCAGAAAGTTCGACAAAACAATCCTCGATAGTGCAATAACCTTAAGTATCTTAACCGCCGAAACCGGCGAAAGATTCAAGAAACTGTTGCCCGGATGAAAAGGCAGCGCAATAAATGCATCAAATCCGGCGGTTTGCTCCTGCAACTCTTTCAGCTTGAAAAGATGATTGACTATCTCCTCATCGGTTTCTATATGACCAAAAAGCATCGTTGCGTTGCTTCTCAAGCCGATTTCATGCGCCTTACGGTGGATAAAAAGCCATCTTGTTGAATCACTTTTTTTTGGAAAAAGTTTTTGCCTTATGCGATCGGAAAATATCTCTGCACCTCCACCTGTTAAGGCGTTCAAGCCCGCATCTTTCAACTTTTCCAACACTGCTTCAACCGGCTTGTTGCTGATTTTTGTGAAATGATCAATCTCTGCGGCTGTAAAAGCCTTAATCCAGATATCGGGAAAGTTGACTCTGATAGCTCTTATCATATTTATGTAATGGTCAAATTTAAGATCCGGATGCAATCCTCCGACGATATGCACCTCATCGGTTTCTCTTTTGGCAATCTCCTCGATTATCTTTTCGTTGCTCAAAAGATAGGCGCCTTTTTCTCCCGGACTTCTTGCAAATGCACAAAATTTACATCTGGAGATGCAGATATTAGAATAGTTAATCTGCCTGTTCAATACATAATAGCTGTTTTTTCCGTGCATTTTTTTCCTTATTTTGTCGGCTTGCTTGCCTATCTCAATCAAATTTCCTCTAAATAGCTCTATTGCCCGTTCGAATTGAATCATTGCATCTCCTGTTTATAAAATCAGCATGGCATCGCCATAGCTATAAAAGCGATACTTCAACCTTATGGCTTCATTATAAATCGGTTGCAGATTTTTGCCAATAAAAGCCTGCACAAGCATAAGCAGGGTGGATTTTGGAAGATGAAAGTTGGTGATTAATGCATCTGCGGTTCTGATTTTTTTGCCCGGGTATATGAATAGATTTGTTGATCCGCTTTTCGCTTCAAGTCTGTTGCCGTTTAAAGAGGATTCAAGAGCGCGTATTACCGTTGTACCGACCGCTACAATTTTTCCTTTGCCTTTTGTGCTGTTATAAAGTTCAGCCAGTTCTTCTCCGATGGAAAATTTTTCATAATGCATTTTGTGAAGCTTTATATCTTCAACCTCAACCGGTGAGAATGTGCCGATTCCCACATGAAGCGTCAATTCCCCGAATTTCACGCCCTTTTTTTTCAGACGCTCTATCAATTCGTCTGTAAAATGAAGCCCGGCAGTAGGTGCGGCGATGGCACCTGGTTTTTTTGCATAAACTGTTTGATAGTTTTTTCTATCCTCGGGCAAATCAGCTCTTTTTATATACGGAGGAAGCGGAATATGTCCGTATCTATCCAGATATTTGTCTATATCACCTGAAAACCGGACAGTCTTTATCTTCTCTTCTGAAGATTGAACAACTCCTCTCAAACCGTCTTTCAAAATCAGATTCGTGCCCTTTCGAACCTTGCCTTTAATCAACACCTGCCACCGGTTTTCCTCTATTTTTTCGGTCAGTAAAAGCTCAATCTTTCCGCCGGTTGATTTTTCCGCATATATTCTTGCCGGTATCACCTTTGTGTTGTTCAGGATAATAAGATCGCCGCTACCGAAATAGTCAACGATATCGCTGAATCTTCTGTGTGAAATTGCTTCGGTTTTTCTGTCATATACAAGCAGTTTGGACAAAACGCGCCCAGGTGCGGGATATTTTGCGATAAGCGAATGGTCAAGTTCGTAATCAAAATCAGAGAGTTTCATGTCTTTATGGTTTTTCAAGAGGAAATGCTTTTTGATATTCTTTTATCAGCATTGTGATATTCAGATGCGTGTAGCGTCCGGTAGTGTTTATCGAACTGTGTCCAAGCAGTTTCTGAATCGTCCTTATTCCCATACCGTTTTCAAGAAGATGAGTTGCAAAAGAATGTCTCAATGCGTGAGGATTTACCCTGTATCCAAGAGCTTTCCGGCTCCACTTATATACAATATCTCTTATTCCTCTTGATGAAATCGGCTTTCCAAAGCGATTTACAAACAGAGTGCCGTGGCGGTTTTCTATGTTGTACGCTATAAGCGCTTTTTTTGCAGCTCCGGTAATCGGCACTATCCTTTCAACTGCTCCTTTTCCGAAGATTCTGATGGTTTGCTCATCCAACATAATATCCTCTGCCTTCAGACTTGCCATTTCTCCCACTCTCAAGCCGCAATAAAAGAGCTCCAGAATTGCCTTGTCTCTTCTGTTTTTGTTCAGCTCTTCATTATCAAGTATCCTCTCTACGCTCTTTTTATCAAGAAATCGCGGAAGCGGTTTATCAAAGCGGGGAGTGCGCGCCGAAACGGTTTTATTCATAAATTTTGCAAAACGTCTTAAAGCCGCTATCTTTCTTG
>JALWSW010000203.1 GCA_027080125.1 Campylobacterales bacterium
CCGAGAAGACTGCAAACGAGTTGGATTGAAGGTTCGTGGGATCGGTGATTTTGATAAGGGACGCTATATGTTTCAATTCCAATATGGTTCGATTAAAAGGCTATCATTACGTTATATGTACCTGCCGCATCATATGTTTCAATTCCAATATGGTTCGATTAAAAGGCGTTCAAAAATACATAAAAAAATGCCTGTTTTCAAGGCTTTCTTGTTTTCTTTTCTCGACTTTTTAGTTCAATTTGTCGTCAACCTACGGTAATATAATAATACCGGGGCATCGACAAGATATTAAGCTGTTTATTTCCAATACGTCAAAGAACTATGCTTGAATTTGTATTACGCAAAAGTGTTAAACAATCTTTTACCGACAACTATAAAAAATTGTCCAACGGGCTTCTTTCTTTCCCAACAATCTGTTTATCAATCCATTTAGCATTTCTACTTTTAAAAAAAATAAAACTGTCTGTTTCCGGCTCCATAATATCCTCAGCACGTGCCTGTAATATTTTTAACTGTGCCTCGCTAATCTCCCCTTCAAAAACTGAGTTCTGTATCCAGTTTAAGTATTGCCTGCATAATTTTAGCATTTTTCCAACCCTTTTTTCACCTATATCATAAACTGCTATCACATACATTACCACCACATTTTTAAAGGTTTATATTCTTCAATTTCTAATAAATGTTTCTGGAGCTTATATACCTCCAATTTAATTAAATGCTTGTAACTTACCTTCTTTTTTAAGCTTCTGTGCATTATAGTCTCCGTTAAACGATTTTCAAACGACTGGATGAACTTTTTCTTTCCGCTCTCTTTTAAATGAATTCTGTTTAACTGATTATCAAAATCTTTCTCTTGAATCTCACGTTTATTCAACACCTTAAAAATCACTCTGTCAACAAGAATGGGTTTGAAAATTTCAGCTATATCAAGAGCTAGCGAAAACCGCCTCTCTCCAGGTATATGTAAATAACTAATCGTCGGGTTGAGTTGTGTCTGATGAATAGAACGAAGAACCTCAGAATAACACATCATGTTTCCAAACGATATTAAGGCATTCACAGGATTCAACGGAGGTTGTTTTGTCCTCCCTCCCATCTCAAAATCGTTGATGATAAGATTAAAAGCATCGTAATAATTCATCCTTATATTGCCTTCTATTCCCATTAGCTCGTCCACTTCACGGGTAACCATAATTTTTGTCCTTAACTCTTCCATACGTTCAATAATAAAGCTCAAATCTTTGCCACGGTTGTCGTAATATTTCAGGTTTTTTATCATATTATAACTAGCCCCATCTATAAACATCTGAGCAATAACTATTCTCTTTTGTTTATTGCTAAAATATTTTGTCTGCTGAATCAGCATTTTTCCGGATAACAGATAATCTTTGGATAAAAAACTTCCGGTATAGTTCTCATAATAATCGAAAAAATGAACGGCAATATCGTTTTTACCAAGAAAATTATACATGGCCGAATTGGCATCAATAGAACCAAAACAATAGAGCTGGCCCACTTGTTCAACAGGCAAATAACGGGGTTTTTGCTCGTTTCCACTTTCGTCGACAGGAGTGAATTTAAGAGTGTTATCTTTTCTTGATAAGCGCCCGGGGTTAAAAAGGTAATAACTGCGTTTGCTCATGTTTTAAAATTTGGGAATGTAAAAATGTGGAAATTTGGAAATTTGAAGATGTGAAGATTTGGAAATGTAGCTACGTAACATATAGTTAATTAATGGAATCGGGCGATTAAAAATAGCGAACATTTGATAAAGTATTTAATGATTCTTTTTTGAGGTAATAATAATCTTTGAAGTAAGGTTGGCAAGGCTGGTAAGGTGCTCAAATATCTTTTGGCCAGGGTTTGGGTACCTTTCTGATTTTTTGCAAAGCAAAAGCCAATATTCTGTTTCTTTTATTTCTTTATCGGCAATTTTTAGTTTATGGATAAAATCTACTTTACTTTCACCGCTTTGAGATTCGCGGATGTTTGCTCCAATTGATGTCCCCGATTTCAACAATTGTTTCGCAACAACATATTTCCTACTTTCTTCCAAAAGCTCGGCATATTCAATAATTTCCAAGGCAAATTCAAAACTTAAATCCAAAACAATATTTTTCTTTTCCATAAAAATGTTTTTTTATACAACAATTAATCTTATTATTCCCACATCTTCACATCTCCACATCTCCAAATCTTCACATCTCCACATCTCCACATCTCCAAATCTCCAAATCTTCACATCTTCACATCTTCAAATCTCCCCCACATAGCAAAAATCATAATAAGAACATTTTTTACATCTTGAGGCGTTAATTACCGGTGGAACCTTTTTAGATTTGATAATATTCATTATTTCCGTTTCCATCTCTTTAATTCTTTCAATATCGATACTCGACAAATATATTTCCTCCGTTTTTCTTTCTTTGGGATATTCTAAAATACCACTTACGTTTTCTATTCCGTTTTTTTGAAAAACATAAATGTAATACTTCAGTTGCCATATATGAGCATCATGTAGTTTTGATGATTTTTTTATTTCATGAATAACCTTGTTTTTGGCATCATAAAAATCGACTTTTATGCCTTCAATTTGAATCTCCTCATACTTTGCCGGACGTTGCGGGTAGGAAGTTTCATGAATGAGTTTTCCTTCTGTTACTGTATCGTTGGTATGCTCCATCTGGATGGCGTTGGCAAACAGCCACAGCTTGCGTTGGCAAACAAGATAATAGTTAAAGTGGGTTCCGGTAATATGCATGGTAAAAAGAAATTATAAGCAGTTAAATAGTTAATGTTTTATTAATGTTTATTGTTAAAACGGCAACGCGTTTTTTTCATCATTCTCCTCAATACTCATATCTTCCGTCATCATCGTAAAAACCTCCATATAAAGATTGCTTTTCATTTGTCATTCCTCGTCTATTTCATTTGTTAATGCCTCATACACATATTCTTCAAGTCGCGCTTGCCGAAAACCGAACCAATCCTGACGATAATCCGAATCATCGATAATACGTTTGAAATTAGCGAAAGGCTTTTTACTGTTAAGCGCATCAGTTAGCCTTTCACGCATGCCGGCATCGGGCACTTT
>JALWSW010000204.1 GCA_027080125.1 Campylobacterales bacterium
ATTCTGTCTATCGCACATAAGCCGAAAAACCCTGCAGATCGACAGAAAAACATCCGGAAAAACAAACGATTTCAGAGCAGCAGAACAAACAAAGATTGGCAAGACAAACAAAGATTGGCTGCATTACTGGGGTTTCTCATTCAACTATGTAGGTTTGGAAGTACTCAAATCCTGCTAAGATAACAAAAGAACCCCATGTTTCTCATTCAACTATGTAGGTTTGGAAGCAGCGCAACTAAAGCGAGCTTATCTCCCTAATTTATTAGTTTCTCATTCAACTATGTAGGTTTGGAAGACGGTAACCTCTTCATCAAGCCCGTAGAGTTCCTCAGGTTTCTCATCCAACTATGTAAGTTTAAAAGAATTTTAATCCCATCGATTTCGAATAATTTACAACGGTTAAAATAGAGGAAAAAGTTCACAAAAGTTAACATTTATCCTTGACTTTTAATATTTATGACATATATTATAAAATATGAAAGTCAAGGTTATCCAAAACATATACAAATCTAAGGAGGATTTATGCGTATAACCTTGCGTGACTATCAAGTCAAGATTATGGATATAGCTGAAAAGGCTATCAGACAAAAAACTCTTGCAGTTATCGAAGCCCCAACCGGCACCGGCAAGACAACAATGTATATTGAGCTTGCCAACAGGCTAAAAGAAGAAGGCAAAAAAGTGATAATAAGCACATTTACAAACCAGCTCGCGCTTGAAATATCGTCAAAGACAAATACCCCGATCACAGGCGGCATCAAGAACTATTTTGATCCTGTAAAACTCTCCCTTATGGAAGGACTTACCGACCTTGATGCGGTATATAAATACCGAGATAGCATTTTTGAATCAAATGATTTCCTGATTGCATCCCTATTCAACGCAATCCATATCTCGCCTTTTAACAAAATCATAGCCGAATTCATGATAGCCGCAGATAAAAAACTGCCCTTCATGCATACCTTCAACGGAAGCAACCTGATTATAACAAATCACTCATACCTGCTCGCAAAATTAAGGTCAGACAAAGAATTTAACTTATCCGACTACATTCTCCTCATTGATGAGGTCGATAAACTTCCTACAGCCTCAGACCTCATCAACACAAGGTCATTCTCTCTGTTTCGTCTTCAATACCTCGCCAAGAAACTTGCAGCTAACCTGCCACCTTACCGCGGCAGTAAAACAGACGCAAAACAGTTAAAAGAACTTGCAAAAACCTGCAAGAAAATAACAAAACTCGGCAAGGATTTTGAACTGGAAAATATCCGCAACTTAACCAAAACGGAAATATCAAAGATTAATCTTAACACAGAAAGATTGACTAACAACGCAAAGTCACCGTTTCTTCCGCCGTTTCTGCACGAATACAGTGAATATCTTAGTATGATAGCAAACGGAAAATCATCCAGATTAATGCTCTCGAAACAAAAGAAATTTCCGTCCTTTACGCTCTACAGTTCAAACCCCAAGCCATTCCTAAATACATACCTCTGGCAAAGAACGGGAGCGGTAATCGGAACATCCGCTACAATCCGAAGCGACAAAACCGATACAGACTCAATTTACGGCTACATCGGAGCAAGAACAAAGCTCTTTGAAAAATCGCACCTTGGACTCTACACCGTGGATGCTCCTTACACCTACAAGGCAAAGATATACCTTCCCGATCCATCAATGCCCCCGCCCCATACAAATGAATGGATGAATACAATCGCAAAAACAGTCATAGAAACCTATGACAATAAAAATTCGCTTGTTTTGGTTGGCAGCTATAGAGAAGTGGAGCAAATATCCGAAAAAATCTTAAAACTCAAAAAAGGCATCAAGATCATACAGGCAATAAGCGGTTCGCGGATAACATACATAATAGACGAATTTAAACAAACCGGCGGAATTTTGGTTGCCCCTCGTCCTTATGCAAGCGGCATCGACCTGCCGGGAAAACAACTCGAACGATTATACATTGCCAAAGTGCCGTTCCCTGTTCCGAGCGAGCTGTACTGGAAAAATCTTAATTTATTCAATCCTGCATACGCCCATGCGGAATATGAACGCGAAGCGGTAAGAGCGTTCCGGCAGGCTCTCGGCAGACTGATACGCTCACCCGAGGATACCGGCAATATCTATATCTTCGACAGAAGGATTTATGAACATAACAGAGAAAACAAATACAAATATTTCATCAAACAATACGGAACCATTCAGAAAGAAACAATCAAACAACAGTCAAACAAATTTAAGGAGGATTTATGACAAGTTTTAATCTGGAATGCAAGGTGGTATCGCCGCTTACCCAAATCGACAAAACGGATCAAGCAAAAGATGGCACCAACATTATCAAGATCAAGTCAATTACCATCGCAGCCGACACAGGCACAACAGACGAGGAAGGCAATCCTGCCTCAACGCCGGTTCGCATTCCCGTTTACACCGGAAATGGATTAAGAGGACTGCTGCGCCGAAAAGCTGCCGAAATAATTGCTCAAAAAGCCCGTGAAAAACACCTCAGCCTGACCCGCAGCAACTTTCATCTGTTCTTTGCAGGCGGCGGCAACAATTACCCCGAAACACCCGATATCCAAACCGAAAACCGTATTCGCAAACTCAATCCGCTTGTTTCTCTCTTCGGCGCCTCTCTTGCGCTGGAGAGCAAACTGATTGTCAGCAATCTTGTCCCGAGCAATCCGCTTATCACATTTAGCGAAAACGGCGCGTATTCCAAAGCAATACAAAACATAACCATAATTACTAAGGATGATCTGCTTGACCATACAAAGTTTTCAAGGTTTATCTCAACAAAAGAGATAGACGAGTGGATACGCTACAACTTGGAAGAACAGGCAAAACGCAAACAAGATAGGGAAGACAATGTGAGTGAAGAAGAAAAAACAAAGAAAGGAACCATCAGAAACATAATCAGACGCGAATATATTGTCCCCGGAACAGTATTAACAGGTTCCATAGCCTTCAAAACCGAACCTACAAAAGTCGAACTCGGATTATTGATTTCCGCGTTAAAAGAAGCATCTCGTGAACAGCTTGGAAGTTCGGCAGCCACCGGATGCGGCTTTAC
>JALWSW010000205.1 GCA_027080125.1 Campylobacterales bacterium
ATTTTCTGCTACACAGGATATGGTGCATGAATCACATCCTATACATTTCCTGAGATCAATCACCATAACCCATTTGCGTTTCTCTATCGGTTTTTCCAGTGCCCGTTGAAGATCTCTCATCATACGCATTGTGAAATCTTCGAATGACTTTTCCTCCGGCAGGTTGAATTTACGATAGGGAACCGCTTCGTTCAGATTGCTGCCCTCCGCTTCAGCATGAGCGCTTTTGACCTCACCAAGCACTCCGGCTGCCGCCAATCCTCCGAAAACTGAGCTCGTAAATTTTCCAAGAAACTCTCTTCTGGATTCTTCCGTTTCAAAGAGCTTTTTCTGAGGATTCTTTTTCAGATCGCTACCCATATTTCCTCCTTCTGTTTGAGCATATTGATGCTCTTATTGTATTTGCGAAACCCTATGACCTTTTTTGAATTATAGAAATGTCAAATGCTCTGTATGCAGGAAAATATTCTTTTTTTTGTGGTAAAAAGTTTGATAATCAAGAAAAATTTTGTAGGATTTATGACTACAGATTATGCGAATTATTTAATATGTTCGTTGACTATCTTTACGCATTCCGCTCTGCTTTTAATTCCAAGCTTTGCCATTGCCCTTGCTCTGTATGTGGCAACCGTTTTTTCACTCAGATAAATTTTTTCCGCTATCTCTTTGTTGGTATATCCGTGGGCAATACCGATCATAACGCTTTTTTCTCTATCACTTAAATTGTTCCAGGGATCATTTTTAACCGATAAATTTTTTGCCGTTTCCTTCTGCAATGCAGAGTTTACAAACTCCTCCAGTAGTGACGGATAGATATAAACTTTTCCTCCCGCAACGGTTCTGATAGCATAAAGCAGATCATCATCCATTGCCTTTTTCGGAAGATAACCCGATGCTCCGGCTTTGATTGAAGCCTTCAGATGCTGCTGATCTTCATACATTGTCAATATTATAATTTTTGTGTCAGGGGAGATTGCCTTTATTTTTGGAATCAGATCTATTCCGCTTGTTGTGCCGAGCGTTATATCAAGCAGAACAATGTCTGGAGTTTTTGCCTTTATGCCTGAAATTGCATCTTCTGCATTGCTAGCGCTTCCTGCAACGGTAAAATCGTCCAGAGATTCAAGTATCATAGCAAGACCCGAAAGAAGCATTTTGTGATCATCAACTATAAATACGCTGCATTGTTTCATCTTATTTTATTTCCGGCTGTCTGTCATCGGAACTTTTTAGAGGAATTTCAAACAAAACGGTTGTTCCTTTGCCTGTTTCAGAATGAAGCGAGAGCTTTCCGTTGAACATTTCAGCTCTTTCCCTCATTCCATAAATTCCGGTAAAATCCTGTTTTTTCAACATATCAAACCCTTTCCCGTTATCCCGTATTATACCTTTTAATAGGCTGTTTTTGCAACCAAGTATGATACTGACAGTATCGGCTCCGGAATGTCTTGCAACATTAATCAACGCTTCCTGTATAATGCGATAAACGGCTATTTTTACGGTTTTATCAAGATGACTGTCAATATCACCGTTAATCTTCAGATTACAATCTATCCTGTATCGTTTGACAAATTCGTCCCTGAACAACTTTACCGCCGCAACAAAACCCAAGTCATCAATAACGCTTGGTCTCAAATCCGAGCAGAGAGTGCGCAGCGAGTCGAGTTCTTTGGTTATTATTTCTCTCAGCTCTTTGATTTTCTTTATCAAATTCGCATGATTTAATGTCCTCGAGTTTTCTATTATCTTAAATTCAATCATCAGCGATGCAAGTGTCTGAGCCAGCTTATCATGAAGGTCTCTTGCCACCCGTTTTCGCTCCTCCTCCTGCGCGTCGATAATCTTTTTGAGCAGTATCTTTCTCTGATTTTCTCTTTCCGAGCGCTCCTTTTCCGATTTGGTAAGCCTATATGCCATATCATTAAATGACAGGATCAATTCTCCTATTTCATCATTGGCAGATTTCAAGGGTTTTATCGCATAATTACCTTTTCCTATTGCCTTTGTTGCATCAAGAAGACCCTTGATCGGTTCGGTAATAACATAGGTTAAAAACAGAGAAAGCACAATGCCTATGCCTACTATAACAAGCAGAGTTACAATAAGCGAGTTTATAAGATTATCTATGCTGTTTCTTGATTTTTCAAACGATATTCCGGCATGTATAATTCCCAATTCACCATGCATTACCGGAGCAGCAGCATCCAAAATCTTTCCTTCATCAGTTATAATCGGAGCGACTTTGGTTTTCTCAACCTTTCTATTTACCTCAAGTAGCTCTTCCGGAAAGCCGTCGGTAAATGAACTCGCTGCTATATTCCCGTCTTTACCAACAACAAAAAGATATCTCAGATTCGGTCTTAGACGAACGGTTTCCTGAAAAATCTGATCTAATTTATATATATCGTTTGTCAGAAGATAATCTTCCGAGAGATTTGCCATCTCATTTGCAGTCGATTTGCTGATTTCCTCAAGATATGATATGGTTTGATTTTCTGTAGTTCTATACACCTGTATTATGGATATTGTTGAGATTAAAAAAGCCGTAAAAAGCACCATGCCCATTATTTTGAACCTTAAAGGAACGGATCCGAGAAATTTTAACAGTTCCGTATAAAAACCGTTTTTCATCGTTACTGATATTTTTTGATGAATTTTTTATACATATCCGGTTTTGGAAGCACAAACCTGTCAATTCCTATATTTTTCAGAATCTTTTTACCAGCGTTTTGCTTATCTATATCTATCAATATTTTTAGCAGTTTCTCTTTTAAATTCTCGCCTAATTTTTTAGGAACTACCACAGGCGGAATGGGAAATCTGTCGGATCTTTTGATTATATATATCGATTTTACTATTTCAGGATGCTTTTTGGCGTAATCGTTATATACAATACTGTCAACCGAAGCAGCATCAACAATTCCGCTGTATACTGCTTTTATCGACCTGTTATGGCTATAGGTAAAGATTGTTCTTTTGAAAAACGTTTCCGGAGTCTTTCCCATTTTTTTTAATAGATAGAGTGGATAGATATGTCCTGTATTGGAAATAGGATCGGTGAATGCGAATCGTTTTCCTCTCAAAGACAAAAATGATCTTATATGCGAGGATTTTTTTACGATGATATAAGCCTGATAGGTTATTTTACCGTTTATTTGAGGTATTGCTAATATCTGCATCTTATTTCTATTACCGTAGAGATAGGCGCCTGTACAGATAAAACCGAGACTCACGTATCCCTTTTCTATCAGTCTGTTAATCTCCTGATAGGTTTTTCTCTGAACCAATATGGCGGTTTTGCCTGTTTTTCTGCCTATGTAGCTTATTAGCGGTTTATACGATTCAATGGTTGCCTCAGGGGATAGTATCGAAGCCACGGCGATTTTTATAGAATTTTTTCCTAATTTTCTGTTTTCAGGAAGGTTTACAAGTTTATTCAGATGTATGATATCTTTTTTATTGATGTCGGATTTTTTATTGTAGTACAGACCGAAAAGAAACAGCAATAATATTGCCGCAAACAGTGTGAATTTAATCGTATTTTTCATCTTTGGATATGTTGGGTATTCTTTCCGCAAGCAGTTTTGCTCCGACAAGCTCCGCATGATCTATGCCGGAGTTGATAATAGGGGTTTTATTTAACCTTTTGAAGACCCTGCGAGAAAAGCTTCTTATCGTTGCGGCGGAAAAATAATCAAACGATAAGCTGATTTTGCCTCCCAGTATAATCAGTTCGGGAGAAAACAGGTTCGAAGCCGATGCTATTGCTATTCCAAGATACTCTCCCAATCGCATAACGAATTTTCTCAGGCGCCGGTCATGTTCGGAAGCCTTAAAGAGCTCTTTTACTGAAATATGATAGCCCATTCTTTCAAGCTCTCTTCTAATTGCCCATCCTCCTATGAGCGATTCGACGCAACCTCTGTTTCCGCAATGACATCTTGGACCTGATGGCAGAATTGTCATATGACCTATTTCTGCTGAAACACCGCCAGATATAAGATGATTGTCATATATGATTCCTCCTCCCACTCCCGTGCCAAGGGTCATGAACAGAAGTCTTTCCTTTTTATAGATTACATGGGCTGCCCATGCAGCGCAATTTGCGTCATTTTCAACAATCGTTTTTATGCCGGCAGCTCTTTTCACGGATTTTTTGATTGGGAAACCGTCAAAATTTGTAAAATTAGGAGATTGCAGAATAGTGCCGTTTTCTACCGCTCCTGCAACCGATATGCCTATTGCCTCAGCGTTAAACTCTCTGGTTTTTTGCAAGATATATTCAATAGTATCCTCAGGCGGCATATCAGACAAAGAGTTTGTCTGATCAAAGGCAGTCAATCTGTCATTTTCAAAAAACGCTGCTTTGTAATTGGTGCCGCCCAGGTCAAATGCAGCAATTTTCATACGAGCTTGCCGTACAGATCATAGGCATCGGCTTTTTCTATCTTTATGGTATAAAATCTTCCTGTCCTCATGCCGGTTGCATAAATCTTTCCGTCAATCTGCGGAGCCATTCTCCTGTCCCTGGCGCTTTTGTCGCTCTCGGCAAGACAAACCACCGTTTTTCCCACAAATGTTTTGTTGATTTCATACGATATATTTTGCTGGCAGAGCATAATCTCTTTTTTTCTTGCCTCTTTTGTTTTTTTATCGATTCTGTTTTTATCGGTTTCAAGATTGTTCTCATCGCTGTATGTAAAAACCCCGATGTTGTCAAATTTTATCTCCTTGATAAATCCCTTAAGCTCTTCAATATCGTTGTCGGTTTCTCCCGGATATCCCACAATCAGCGTGCTTCTGAATGAAGCATCAGGTATCGCCGCCCGTATTTTTGAAACAATATCTATAATATCCTGTTTGTCATAACCTCTTTTCATCTTCTTTAGCAGTCTTGATGAAGAATGCTGAATCGGCATATCAAAATAGGGAACAATCTTTTCCGAAGCAGCTATCAGTTCAATAAGCTCATCGGTTATTTCGGTAGGATACAGATAAAGCGGTCTAATCCAGAATTTTCCTTCAATCGCCGCAATTTTTTTAAGAAGAGCGGCAAAATTTCCGCCGCAATCTTTTCCGTAGTAGGAGCTGTCCTGAGCAACAGTTATCAGTTCTTTTATACCATTTGACAACAGGAGCGAAGCCTGTTCGATGACCGTTTTTTCATCAACCGATCTGAAATTTCCTTTGAAAGAGGGTATGGTGCAAAAACTGCATCGATGATCGCATCCGTCTGCTATCTTGATGTATCCGTGCGGAAATGTTGATACGAGTCTATCTGCTGCTACCGGCATCGTTTTTGTGTCTAACCAGAAATCCACCTCCGGTATTTTAGCGGTTATCTCATCTTTGTACCTGGAAACCATACATCCTGCAACCAGAATCTTTGCACCGGTTCTTTTTTTTATCTCTATGGCATTAAAAATCTCATCGATAGATTCTGCTGTCGCATCCTCGACAAAACCGCAGCTATTTATCATTATAAGGTCTGCCTGATCCGGCTTGCTTACAACATCAACAGCCGAATGCATGAGTTTTGAAGCAAGATATTCTGAATCCACCCTGTTTTTCGGACATCCAAGACTGATTATATAAAGCTTTTTCGGATCAGAGTTTAAGAGCTTTTGAAAAACTTTCTTCATAGATTTTTCTTATCTTATCAATTGAGATATCAAGATTATTTATCACAACTCTGTTGCCGGAAAACTTTCCTATTTTGTGATACTCAATATTCTGCTTATCAAACTCTTTCAGCGCTTGAATATCTGCAACCGCAATAAACTGAACGGGAGGCTCGGAAAACAGATATTGCGGAGCGGAAAACCGGAAAGGCAGATCAAGTCTGAATCCAAGATTAAACCGTATTGCGGTTTTGATGATTGCAACCGCAACTCCTCCCAAAGAAATATCGGCAATATATCTTAATTTATTATTTTTTACCATATCTGAGACAGCCTTTATTATTTTGGTCGATTCAGACCACTCTATCTTCGGTTTTACAGGAAAATCGTAAAATAGATCGTCTTTTATAAGCCAGCTATAGGCAGAACAGGCAAGAGACTGTTCCGGTTTTCCAATCAGAAAAAGGATGTCGTCTTCCTCAATCATAAAATTCGGTTTTCCGGCAGGCCTTCTTGTGCCAACCATCCCTATGACCGGAGTAGCCCAGATCGGTTTTCCGTCGGTCTCATTATAAAAGCTGACGTTACCGCTGACTACAGGCGTATTGAGTTTTTCAGCGGCAATTGATATACCCTCTATCGATTCGGAAAAGCTGTATAAAATCTCCGGTTTATCCGGGCTTCCGAAGTTAAGACAATCGGTAATTGCCAGCGGAGTTGAGCCTGTAACCGCCAGATTGCATGCAGCCTCCAAAACGGTTCTTTGGGCTCCATATCTGGGATCAGCAGCCACTATGTTGGGCTTTCCGACAACTGTTGCCGCGATTGCAACATCGTCATCTTTTAGGCGGATTAAAGCCGCTCCGTAGCCTATCTCAAGCGTATCGGTTCGTATGCTTTGATCATATTGCTGAGTTATCCAGGATTTATCGGCGATATTTGGATCTGAAATAAGCTTAAGAATTACCTCTTTTGTGTTTATCTTCCTGTCAATTTCAACGCTGAAATCTTTATGATTCGGTTTGGCGATTTTCTTCCTGTAAACAGGGGCATCCTCGGAAAAGATTTTTGTCGGAACCTTGAAGGTTTTTCCCGATTTTTTTATAATCATAACCGGCTCCGGGATAACCTCTCCAATTTTTACCGCATCCAATTGCCATTTTTTGAATATATCGAATACGACCTTTTCTTGTCCCTTTTTCGCAATTACAAGCATTCTTTCCTGAGACTCAGAAAGCATTATCTCGGATGCTGAAAGCGGCTGTCTCAACGGTACCTTGTCAAGATCCAAAACCATTCCGGTGTTTGATCTGCCTGCCATCTCAAATGAGCTTGAGGCAAGACCTGCGGCTCCCATATCCTGCATACCTGATACTGCGCCAGTCTTGAAAAGCTCCAGACAAGCCTCAAGCAGAAGTTTTTCCGAAAACGGATCTCCGACCTGAACGGTGGGGCGTTTTGCCTCTGTTGATTCATCGAAAACAGCCGATGCCATGGCGGCTCCGCCCAGCCCGTCTCTGCCGGTTTTGCTTCCCACATAGATAACCGAATCGCCTGCCGGAGCAGCTCCGGTAAATATCTCATCTTTTTTTACGATTCCAAGGCTAAAGGCGTTTACAAGATTATTTCCGTTGTAGCAATCTGCAAATCTGGTTTTTCCTCCGAGGGTTGGAATTCCCATACAGTTGCCGTAGTCGCCTATTCCCCGCACAACCCCGTCCACAAGATATGCCGTTTTTTTATTTGATGGATTTCCAAACCATAGCGCGTCAAGGGAAAGCACCGGTCTTGCGCCCATCGTAAATATGTCTCTCAAAATTCCTCCGACTCCGGTTGCGGCTCCCTGATACGGCTCAATAAAGGAAGGATGATTATGAGATTCCATCTTAAACGCTACAGCATACTTATCTGATATTGATACAACTCCTGCGTTCTCGCCGGGTCCGTAAATAACATCTTTGCCGGTTGTAGGAAAGCGCTTCAGGAACGGCTTTGAGCTTTTATAGCTGCAATGTTCGCTCCAAAGGCTTGCTGCTAATTTTACCTCAAATTCGTTAGGTGTTCTGCCTAATTTTTTTTTCAAAATATCATATTCGTTCAATTCCAAAGCATACCCGGCACAATCGCCTCTTTCAATCGGTCTGCTCTCATCCAAACGATTTTTATCGCTCATAGATGCTTCCTTATATATTTTAGTTGATTCTGATCAAAATATATCTACTTCTTACCGACTCTATCCAAAAATTCCTCTATTTCACCCGCCTTCTTCAGATTCTCCGCATTTTTAAATGTCCCATCATTCATAACAACCCTTGCCATTTGATAGTTGCCTTGTTTTATATAACTGATTGCCAGATTTATCCGTATAGCAGGGTCATCTTTTATTTTCAACGCCTTTTTTAGCAGTCCAATCGCCTCTTTATATCTATGTATTCGAATATATCTTGCGGCAAGATTATTGTAAAGATCGGGATTATTCGGAAAACGCCTGATAAGTGCTCTATATGCGGCTATTGCCGTCCTGTTATCAGCGGATTTACTGTTATTTATCAGCACGATAAGACTATCCTGTCCTTCGGGTTTCTTTCCAATTGCTTCAATTTTTCTAACTTTGCTTGATACGGATTGCACTTTGGCAACTTTTCTTATAACCGTTTTTTTCTTTTTGTCTCTGTTTTTATTCAAGGATGTTGCTTTGGGAGTTGAGAAGACAACCGGTTTGTTTTCAGATTTATTAACTAAACCGCTTTGCATGGGAACTAATTTATGTTTTTTTGAGACGGCAATCTTACGCTTTGCTACCGGTTTGGTGCTTCCGGAAAAAGTATCGGCGGTTTGATATCTGCTTATAACTTTTTTTGCTACCGGCTCTTTATGAGTCGCAGGCATTTTTCGGCTGATACTATCTATCTTTTCTCTGACTAAAACGGCTGAAACAACAATAACCAGCACAAATATAGCCGTAGAAATTAACAAAATATAAGAAGGTTTTCTCTTACGAAAGTCCGGCAGAGCCTCAGAAGTTTTCTGATTTTTTTCTATTCTTGCAATTGCATCGTATAGCTTGCTCACAGGTTCAATCTATTATTACTGGCTTTAAAAGTATGACAAGCTCAACACTGTTTGAGAGTTGTTCCTTTTGCTTGAATGCAAGACCTGCTATCGGAATATGCGATAATATCGGAACACCCGTATTGTCATTGCTGTTAACCCGGCTTATTAAGCCTCCGAGCACAACTATTGAGCCGCTTCTTACAGAAACAACGGTGCTTTCTTCTCTTAAATCCACCGTAGGAAGCGTATATGTGCTGCCTGAAATGTCTCTTTCTTTGAGAGAAACCAATTTGCTTTTGATAGGGACGATTCTCAGCAAAACCGTATTATCGCTTTTTATAAACGGGGTAATTCCAAACACGATTCCGTCAAAAATTGATGAAATATCAACGGTTGGAGTGGTTGTGGCGGTGCCTCCTGATGTTGTCGATGTGCTTAGCTCAATCTTTTTTATGAAGCTGATCGATTTTCCTACCGATAGTATCGACGGCTGGGCATTGATTACCCTTAGGTGAGGCTCCGAAAGCAGTGATAGCGACCCGTATTTGGAAAGTGCCTCTATGACTGAGGTAAACTGTCCGCCGCTTTTTGTTACATTAACTGTTAAAGCAGGAACATCGGAACCGAAATTTATCGTTTTCTGACTCAGCGATATATCACGTCTTAATGAGCTCCAATCTATTCCGACTTTACTGTCTTTGTTGAGCTGAATCTCTATAATTTTTGCCTCAATCATCACCTGGCGCTTATAACTTGCCGAAACCGCATTTATATAATCGGTAATCCGCCTTATATTTTGAGGTCTATCGGTAACCATCAATATTCCGCCTGCCTGATCCAAGGTATAATGCCCGACTTTTGAAATCATATTTTTTATGTTATTTTCTAAAATCTGATACCGATCGCCTTTTTTTGCATTGCTTTTGCTGGTAATGCTAAAGCTTCCCTGCAAAGGAACGGTAGTATCATTATCAGAAGACGACCCGCCTCCAAGAACATCACCTCCAAGAGTCGCTTGAGACGACCTGATTACTCCCAAAAAACCGATATCATAGATTTTTGTTTGAAACGGCGTAATCCATATTGTATTTTTTCGCTTCTTCCATGAAATTCCAACAATGCCGGTAATGGTATCAAGCGCCTCTCTTATCGAAACATTATTAAGCGACAGATCAACGGTCGGATTTTTTATATACGAGGAAAGTTCACTACTAAAGGCAACATCGATTGATGCAGGCTTAAGAATATGCATTATCGCTTCTTTATAGGGCATCGCCTTTGCAAAAAGGGTTACCTTTTCCAAGTCAAGTATGCTGAGTTTCTTTTCCACAGGCTGCAAATCGGGGGCTCCGGTTCTAATTCTGAGCAGCTTTTCCACTGATGCAGCTTTGAGTTTGCCATCTGTAACAGTCGGCTTGCTACATCCTGATATGCTAAGAATGACAATCAAAACAGCAAGCAATATATCAAATCTTTTCATTTATTCTCTCTTTCAGCTCCAGCCATTTCAAATTTTTGCCGATTCTGATTAGCACTCTGCTTTTTTCAATTGCAATGACCGTAATTCCTTTATAATGCTGTCCTACCCTGAATATCCTTCCGTTGATTTTACACATTTTGTTTTTCTTATCAAGATAGATCATCTCCAGACTGATTGGTGCTGCATCATTGATTCCTTTTTTTCTGCCTGAGACGCTCTGAGAAGTCGTCCGGACAAATGCCAACGTGTTGATTTTGCTTTTTGCAAATCGTTTTGTCTTTACCGGCATCGGAAGATTTACGGAGGTAATCTCCGGCACATTATAATTACTTTTATTCACACAATCTGGAGCCAGATATCCTGCAAGCAAAGCTATCGGAATTAATCCGAAAATCAGATAACTTTTCACCGGTTTAACCTAAAAAAAGCGATCTTTTTGCCGCTTAATCGTATTTTTATAGCTTTTTTGCCAGAATCATCGTTTTTAAGCAAAAATTCGGATAGAAAAAAAAGCCCGCCTCGCCGGTATGTGTCATCGATAACCTTGTCTAATCTTGCCAAATCCTTTACAGAAGAAAATGTTGCCAGGATATCAACCGGCTCAACTTTAAGATTTTTTATATTGCCAATCTCTTTCTTATAATTCAGATAACGCTTTAACTGAAGTTCGTTGTTTTTCTCATTTAATATCTCTCTGTTAAGATGATTATTGGCGCGCTTTATATCGGTAAGTTTGTATAAGCTAACCTTATAAACAGAAAAGGATAGCGATAACAAAACCGCAGAGATTACGACAAAAAATACTGTTTTTCTTTTAAGGTTCATTTGTTCAGAGACTCATAACGAGACAAGTATTTAACCACCCTTATATTCAATATTATCAATGCCGCTACCGCCCCACTCTATTGTAATAGCTTTTCCGTGATATGTAAGTGTCGCTTTTTTATCATCTTTGCTATATGTGATAGCACTGTTTCCTGTATTAAAACTATCAGGAGGCCCGTTCGGATTACTATCTATTAAGTTTGCCGCAACGGCAGTCAGCGCGCCGTAGGCTGTGGAGTATGAGCCTGAAGACCCACCAGATCCGCTGCCAACCGTTTCATCGCACCATTTTTCCAATTCACCAAAACTGTATGAAGCCACAATATCATCATAGTTGTTGTCGTAAGGATGAGACGGGTTATCATAAATACCGGTTCCTCCGGAAACCTTCGCACCTGTTGCGTTAAGATCGTCAAGTCTGTAGTTAGAGCCTTTGCTTATCACAATGAACGCAACCGGAGTTTTTGTTCCGTTGTTGTCAATTTTTGGAAGATGATCGGCGATTGCCTCATTTGCAACCTTGTTACAAAAGCTTTGGAGCGATTGGTCTGATGAAGCTGTGAGATTGTCATTTACATCATATATCAGTCTGTTACCGTGGCTATCGGTTTGTCTTGTGCCAATTATATCATAAGGCAACAGGCGATATGTGCCGCTTGTGACAGGAGCCGGAAACCTCCCGTGTCTATAGGCATACCCGATTAATGCGTTCTTTGCTTCCTTAACCGCAAGCCTGTCTTCGGTCAGTTTATTCTGCTTGATTAATGTTCTCATCATCGGAATTCCGAGTCCTAAAATTAGTCCCAGAATTACCATCACAATCGCAACCTCTACAAGAGTAAAACCTCTGTGATAATTATTTTCTTTATAGAAACGGAGCATACCGCCTCCCGTGCAAAATTAAAACGGTAAAAATTATAAGTATCATTATAAGAAAGATGACAAAAATTAAAATCTTTATCAAGGATTTATTTTCAAT
>JALWSW010000206.1 GCA_027080125.1 Campylobacterales bacterium
CAGAGGTCAATTAATTTTATTTGATAACCTCTCCGAGCTTGAAGATTGGCAGATACATTGCAATCACGATAAACCCGATTATAACACCCAAAACAACGATTATAATAGGCTCTATCAGTGTTGAAAGGTTGTTTACGGTATTATCCACCTCGGCTTCGTAATAATCCGCTGTTTTTTCCAGCATCTCATCAAGTCTTCCCGTTTTCTCACCCACTGAAACCATATGAGCCACCATTGAAGGAAAAAGTTCGGATTTTCGAAGCGGCTCTGCCACAGATGATCCGCTTGCCACATCTTCTCTTATAGATAGAAGATTTTCCTGAATAACCACGTTGCCGGCAATCTTTGCTATAATGTCAAAACCTTCCAGAATATCAACGCCGCTTTTCATCAGCGATCCAAGCGTCCTGGTAAAGCGTGCAATAGATGCCTTTTTAATCAGAAGACCAAAAATAGGTATATTCAGAATCATCTTGTCAACAAACTTCCTAAATTTGTAACTCTTTCTGTAAAGATATCTGAATATCAAAAAAATAGCTACAAGAGCACCGGCAATGTAAAGAAAATAGGAACGTAAAAGCTCGCTCATCTGAATAACAATCCTGGTTGGAAGCGGAAGCAGCATTCCCGAGCTTTCATATAGTGAGGCAAACGAGGGAATAACAATAGTCAATATCAATGTTACAACTCCGACCGCAACAGCGCTGACCATACTCGGATAGATCATAGCACCCCTGATCTTTCTTTTTAGCGCTATCGTCTTTTCCATATAGTTTGAAAGTCGTTTTGCAACATCATCCAAGGTTCCGCTTTTTTCACCGGATTCAATCAGGCTTACATAAAGATCAGAAAAAACCTTTTTGTGCTCTGAAAGCGCAAATGTCAGTGTTGAACCTCCCTCGACTTTTGAGTAGATATCCATTATGACCTTTTTAAATTCCGGATTTTTCTCCTGATCAGCCAATATATCAAGACTATCAAGAATCGGCAAACCGGATCCGACCATAACCGAAAAACCTTTTGTAAAAAGCGCTACATCTTTATCTTTGATCTTTTTTTTAAAAAATTTGATGTTGATTTCAATTCCTTTTGCCTTGATGCTTTTAACAAAGATTCCATCTGCGACAAGTCTTTCTATGGCGACCTGCCTGTTTTTGGCGGTAATTTCCCCGGATTTTCTGTCCCCTGCTCTATTTCTTCCTTCCCATATATAAACAGCCATATATGCCCCCGTTTATCAAAACAATTTAATTATCTTCTTCTTTTAATCATATTCTCAAGTTCCTCTCTTTTTGTGGAGGCTTCGATAATCTGCTCATAAGCAACCTTTCTTTTTATATAGAGCTCATAAAGCGATTGATTCATAGTTTTCATATTGTATTTTGTCTGCCCAACCTGCATCGATGCATAGATCTGATGAACCTTATCCTCTCTTATAAGGTTTCTTATAGCGCTATTCATTACAAGTATCTCCATAGCAAGCACCCTTTTAGTCTGATCGATATTTTTCAGCAATGTCTGGCTCACAACACCCTCAAGAGTAAGGGAAAGTTCGCTTCTTACCTGAGATTGCTCATTTGCGGGAAACGCATCAATAATCCGGTTAATTGTTTGTGCGGCAGAATTTGTGTGCAATGTCGAGAAAACAAGATGACCGGTCTCAGCGGCTCTGAGCGCCATTCTTATTGTTTCTATATCTCTCATCTCACCGACCAGAATTATGTCCGGATCCTGCCTTAACGCATGCTTTAGCGCATTTGAAAAAGAGAGGGTGTCGCTTCCCACTTCCCTCTGATTGATAACACATTTGTTATGGGTATAAACATACTCTATCGGATCTTCTATAGTGATAATATGAGCGTTTTTCGTATGATTTATTTTATTTATCAATGAAGCAAGCGTGGTGCTTTTTCCTGAACCGGTAGGTCCGGTGACAAGAACAAGTCCCTTTGCGAGATTTGCAAAATTTTGAACAACAGGCGGTATTCCGAGCGCTTCAAAGGGTGGAATATCCGAAGGTATGGTTCTGAATGCTCCCGCAACCGAGCCTCGCTGATAGCTGACATTTCCTCTGAACCGGGCAAGTCCTGATATACCGAAAGAAAAATCAAGCTCCAACTCAGACTCAAATTTATGCCGCTGGGCATCAGTCATAACCGAATAGCAAAGGCGCATCGTATCAGCCGGTGCCAATTTGTCATACCCGTCAACAGGAGATAAGCTGCCTATTTTGCGAACCATAGGCGGCAAACCTGCAACTATATGAATATCAGAGCTGCCTTCAGCTACAGCTTTTTTCAAAATATCCTGAAGCAACAGATGATTTACCGCAGTGCTATCTACCATGGCTTACCTCCTACACATTTTCGCTTATTCTTATAATTTCGGAAATCGTGGTAATTCCCTCTTTGACTTTTTTTAAGCCGTTCTGTCTCAGACTAACCAAAGATTCACCCGTTGCAATCTCTCTGATTTGCGAAACGGAACTGTTTCTGAGTATAGCATCTTTGATATTTTCGGTTACCTCAAGTATCTCATAGATTGCCACTCTACCTTTATAGCCGCTGTTTCTACAATATTTGCAGCCTTTACCCTCATAAATATGCACGGTTTCTGATTCCTCTTCGCTAAATCCGATATTTTTAAGATAGGTTGTTGAAACCTTTACTTCATGCTTGCATCTTGGACAGATTTTTCTTGCCAGTCTTTGAGATATTATACAGTTTAACGAACTTGCAATCAGATACGGCTCAATTCCCATATCTACCAATCTTGTTATTGTAGAGGGTGCATCGTTTGTATGAATAGTCGAAAGAACCAGATGTCCAGTGAGCGCTGCTCTGGATGCAACATCTGCGGTTTTAGTATCTCTTATCTCTCCTACCATTATTATATCCGGGTCCTGCCTCAGAAAACTTCTCAGAGCCGAGGAGAATGTAAGCCCTATAGATTCTTTTACAGGCACCTGATTGATACCCTCAAGATTATACTCAACAGGGTCCTCAGCAGTCATAATATTCACATCCTGTTTATTAAGCGTTGA
>JALWSW010000207.1 GCA_027080125.1 Campylobacterales bacterium
CTTAAATCGTGAGCATATAAATCATCTTATTGCCTATGCGGTCAAAGCTAACGGCAATCTGAAGGTTATTGAAATTTTTTCAAAGCTCGGAGCCGGCGCTGATGTTGTATCAGGCGGAGAAATTTACAGGGCGCTTGCCTCAGGCGTTGACCCTTCAAAAATGGTTTATGCCGGTGTGGGAAAAACCGATGCGGAGATAAGATATGCTTTGCAAAGCGGGGTAGGGCAGTTTAATGTTGAGTCAGGTAGCGAATTGAGAAGGATAAATGATATTGCCGCATCGATTGGCAAGGTTGCGCCTGTTGCTATAAGGGTCAATCCCAATATCAATCCTAAAACACATCCGTATATCTCGACCGGTATGAAGAAATATAAGTTTGGCATACCGACTGAGGAAGCATTTGAGATGTACAGAAAGGCTCAATCGATGAGAGGTATTAAGATAAAAGGTGTTCATTGCCATGTAGGATCACAGCTAAGTGATATGTCGGTGTTTGACGATACGGCTGAGGTTATGGTAAGGTTTTTGGAAAAACTCAAAGCATCGGGTGTTGAGCTTGAAACAATCGATATAGGCGGGGGAATCGGCATACGATATACCAACGAGAAGATTATTGATTTGGATAGATATGCCAAGACCGCAAAAAGGCTTGTTTCGGTCTATCCGAATGCAACCCTTATATGCGAGCCGGGCAGATTTTTGGTTGGGGAAGGCGGGGCGCTTATAAGCAAACTCCTTTACATAAAAGATAATGGTGAAAAGCTGTTCTATGTTGTCGATGCGGCAATGACCGATCTTATAAGACCAACGCTTTATCACGCGGAGCATAAGATCATTCCGGTAAAAGTTAATAGTGATGAGCAGGTAAAGGTTGATATAGTGGGACCTGTATGCGAAAGCGGCGATTTTTTGGCCAAGGATCTATATATACAAAAATTAAAAGAAGGCAGTATGATTGCGGTAATGAGTGCGGGAGCATACGGATTTGTCATGTCAAGTCATTACAACGGGCGACCGAATATAGCTGAGGTGCTTGTTGAGGATGACAACTATTCGATTATCAGAAAAGCGGAAAATTACGAGGATTTGATAAAAAACGAGAGGTAAGATAGAGTGATAGAATTTTATAAGGCAAACGGAGCGGGAAACGATTTTATAATAATAGATGATAGAAATCAAAAGGTTGAGGGCGAATTTCCGAATATAAGCGACTGGGTCAAAAAGATCTGCGCGCGGCGGTTTTCTGTCGGAGCGGACGGGGTAATTCTTATACAGAATGATCCTGATAAATCGATAGATTTTATGTGGAAGTTTTATAATTCCGACGGCTCTGAAGCCGAAATGTGCGGCAATGGCGCAAGATGCGCTTCAAGAATAGCCTATGAGTTGGGTGTTGCAGGAAAAAAACTGGCATTCAGGACAAAAGCCGGAATAATCAGGGCTGAAATTTTAGCTCACGATAGGGTAAAGGTTTATATGAGTGATCCGAAAGATCTCACCTGCTCGGTAACGCCTGTTGGACTACCTGAAGGAGGCTTTGTGGATTCGGGAGTTCCGCATATGGTTTATCCGGTGGAAAATGTTGCGAAATGCAATCTTGAAGAGCTGGGCTCAAAGACTCGTTATCACAATTTTTTTAATCCTAACGGAACAAACGTTGATTTTATTGAGATAATCGATAAGCATAGTATAAAGATGAGAACATACGAAAGGGGCGTTGAAGGTGAAACACTTGCATGCGGAACAGGTGCAACGGCTTCGGCTTTGATTGCCTTTGCCCGCGGATTGGTGGAACGCCCGGTAACCGTTCATACCGTAGCTGATAAAGAGCTTATAATAGATTTTCGTTATGATGGAAAGAATTTCAGCTCTGTTACGATGGAAGGGACGGCATTGGTTTCATACAAGGGATATCTGAACGAGGACGCCTATCTATGGTAGAAAAAAAGCCGTTTATCAAAAGGGTTGTAAGCTACCCGATAGAGGAAAATTGCTGGCTTTTTGGAGATAGAGAAAAGCGTGAGCTTGTTGCAATAGATCCGGGAAACAGCAACAAGATAGCAGAGCAGATAGAGAAATTCGGCGGCGAACTTGTTGCGATATGCTGCACGCATTCGCATTTTGACCATGTGGAGGGCAACAAATTACTTAAGGAGCGTTTTTCCGCGCCGATTATGATTGGAAAATACGATGCTCCATATCTTACCGAATCATATAAATCTGCCGAGCTGTTCGGGGTAAAATCGGTGGCATCCCCGCCTGCGGATAGGTTGCTTGTCGAAGGTGATAAGATAAAAGTGGGAAGATATACGCTTGAGGTGATTGAATATCCCGGGCACACACCCGGACTGATAGCTTTTTATGAAAGATGGCTGGGACTTCTGTTTGCCGGAGATCTGATATTTTATGAAGGGATAGGCAGGTTTGATCTGCCAAGAGGCGATTTTCAGAAAACAAAAGAATCGTTGCATAAGCTTATGAGGTTGCCGGATGAGGTGACAATTTTTACCGGTCACGGGGAAAAAACAACTGTTGCTCATGAACGTATGCACAACCCGTTCAGGGAGCATTTCTTGTAGCTATTGATAAATAAATAAAATAGCTGGTTAATATAATCCGTTCGAGACACATTTGCGCCGGTTTCGAATAATCCATCTGATTAATCAAATATTATGTTGCAACTACATTCAAATGCAGCGTAAATGAGCGCTTAAAAAGGAGAAAAGATGAAGGAAAGAAAAAGATTTTGCGAGCTTGGGCTCTCAAAAGAAGCAATAGAGGCAATTGGTAAAAAAGGGTTTGACGAGCCGACCGAAATTCAGGCTATGACCATTCCGGAAATGTTGAAAGATGATGCTGATATCATAGCTCAGTCTCAAACCGGCACCGGTAAAACCGCTGCATTCGTATTGCCTTTGTTGGAGATGATTAATGTTGATTCCAGACTGACTCAGGCATTGATTCTGGTTCCGACTCGCGAGCTGGCTATTCAGGTATCCGAGCAAATCGATTCGCTCAAAGGAAAAAAAGCAAT
>JALWSW010000208.1 GCA_027080125.1 Campylobacterales bacterium
ACCAGAAGGAATTTGTATCCCTGTTCGTGACGACTCGGGTATGTCTGAAATACATGCAAATAATGTTTCTGTGTGGATTGAAACACTAAAGGAGGAAAGATGAAATACGTAGGATTTAAGGTTGAGGAAGACATTTGGAAGCATCTCAAGCAGATTGCGAAAGATCAAGACAGGTCCATGGGCGGGCTTGTGCGCAGAATCGTCAAAATGTGGTTAAAGGACCGGGAACAGTTTGGCAATCAGCAAAAGTCCCATCAGTCCGACATACAGACTTAATCCGAACAGCATGCTTGCATAGAATATCGCATAGTATTTGATTAAAAAATCAAATACGGCGATATGGATTTCAGGTTTCCACAATGTCAACGCATTTGCCGCGAAAACAATCAATACCAAAGCAATAATTCCGCTTGCTGCCCCTTTCATATCCGCCATTGAGAGTGTTGCGTGACCGGATATGGTAAATATTGCGATGATATAAGCGTAAAACTGCCAGTCAAACAGGTTATCGGACACCAAGAGATTGCGGTATATCTGTGAAACAAACAGGATAATCGAATTGATATTGTGCGTTCGGGGAGCGGGCGGGATAATCGTAGGCATTAACTCAATCGTTAGCAGATATGTCAATACTCCTGTCATCAGAATGGGAGCTATTCCAATGAAAAAATTTCCTGCATCCTGATAGAGGTTTTCTTTGTCATATTCGTGTTCCACATATCCGAGCGTTCCGTCCGGTTCGGGATTAAACAGACTCATATCGGTTACCTTATGATCGAAAATTACGCAGAACAATGCGTGAGACAGCTCGTGAATGACGGTGCCGAGGGCGGTGCAGTATATTAAGGCAAGAGTGCCTTTGCGTCCGTATTCGGCATACAGATGTTTGTAAATGAAGCGGGATATAAAGCTCATGACAATGGCTATTGCAACCGATAATCCCATCATCCATACAAGATCGGATAAGCTAATCAGGAAGGCGTTTTTCAGATACAGCTTGATCATTTTTCAGCAATTTCAGCGGTTGTATCATCTTTCTCCCTACGGCAGAACCATCGGTCGTTTTGATATGCTTTGATTACCTTTTTGACATAGCGCAATCCTTTTGCATAGTCAGAAGAATGATAGCGCATGACCGCTTCGGTATAATTGCCGTTTTTAACCAATTTTAGCGCAGAACGCCTTGTCTTGTATGAGCGATACCTGTTGTGATAGTTGACTGTAATTGCGTTGGGATTGCCGGATGACTCGGTGTCTATAACGGCAAAAACTACGCAGGGGTTGAGCTTGTAGAGCTTTGCGTAGTGATATACCGCCTGCTGCCATGACAATGCAAAAGCCGGACCGGCAAATATCAGAAAGAAAGCAGTCAGGACAGCAAGTATTCTCGCAGCCATTGCATTTCCTTGAGTTTGTTGATCCATTGCGGAAAAAGCATTTCATGCTCTTGCCCGCGATGTATAAACACTGCGTAGTCTCCGCTTTGTATGGCGCAGGCGAACGGATAAAATCGTTCGGCTTTGTATTGATAAAGCGGTTTCAGGTTCGGATTTACATAGCGGATATAGTCAAACATAGCTTTAACTGAAAACTTTTCCAGCGCAAAGACAAAAGAAAACAACGTTGCAATTGCAGGATAGCTCTTGCGTCTGTCTTGCGTGCTAAAGCGAATCGCTTTGATATGACGGGCAGTTGTGATGAGGTTGGCGTGTCTGATATTGTTAATATTTGCGGACAATATTGGCATCTGTTCAGATATGCCTTTGGTTAATCCTTGAACAGATGCCAACGGAATGTCTATATCAACGATATAGAAATATCCGGGTTCAGCCGTTTCAATAAAAAATCTGTTGCCGAACGCGCGGATCTTCTTGCCGGCAAAAACGAAATCGGCGAATAGAGGCGTTTTGAGGCGATTTTCGGGGTTGAGAGGATATATATCCCTGCTTTTGTCTTTAAGGCTTAAAAATGACCTGTCTTCTCGCCGATTTGAGGAAATTTCGGATATATTTTTGCCTTGTTTTTGCAAGATTAGTACCTGCCCAGTAAAATTTGTCCCCAGCCGTATCCGTTTTTGTAGCCAACAAACTGCGGCAGATTGGTATTTGATATAAAATTAGCTTTAATGGCAAAGGGTTCTTTTACGCCTTCGGATGTTTCAAAAATTATGTTTTGCAGGTAATAATCTACTAACGATATTCTAACATCGGGATAGTAGTCTATATTTAGCAGCCGTTTGATTGCAAATTGAATGCTTCGGTTGATTCTTGTTTGCAACATTGATTCTATCTTTTTCTTATCCTGATGCTTATACAGATGGTAAACAAATCTTATTTCGTTGTTGTTTGCCGTGAGAACAATCGGAGTGCGGGTCCCATACTCAAGACTGCAAGTCTGCTTGACCGGAATTATGTATTCAAAAGGCGATACCTCAACATCTTGAATGACTGTATGGAAAAATTTGGTATTGGATCGTATAGCTTTCGCTATTTTTTCATCAAGATTGTATCTGTTGTAATAGTCTATGATGACACAATTGTGATGATAAGGTTTGACAAAAATCAAGTGTTTGTCTTTTGGATCATGCGATAAAACAACTTTGTTAATTTCGGCATCGTTTTTTGTGATTGAAGCGATGTAATTTCTTACATCGCGGGCGCTGATTTTCTTTATATTATCTTTTGTTGTGATATTAATTTTCATAAATCCTCCTTAAATTTGTTTGACTGTTGTTTGATTGATTTACTTCTTTTTTTGCTTTTTTGACTTTACCGGTTCTCGACTTCTCGGCGGGGCTTTACCCCGCCTTTTAAAACCTACATAGTTGGATGAGAAACGCTTTTGACCTTATCTAAATCCATTCTATCATTTCCAAACCTACATAGTTGAATGAGAAACAAAAATAGAAAAAACTTAATAAATGATGATATACAACTTCCAAACCTACATAGTTGGATGAGAAACTCTCGTGATTGAAACTCTGTTATGCCCCAGCTCGCCTTCCAAACCTACATAGTTGAATGAGAAACCCC
>JALWSW010000209.1 GCA_027080125.1 Campylobacterales bacterium
GATAACGCCTTTAAACCGACCTGGCAGCTTGGACACCAGGTAGAAAACAACCAAAGCATAATCTTGCGGCCTCTAAACTGACTCAAGTTGTATGTTTTAGCACCGACTTTAAACGGAGCATCCGGCGCTGAGATGGTTTGTGCCGCAGAAATCTTTCCGATTATAAATATAGCACCGACAAAGATAATTACGCTCAGGTTTATCAGATATTTTCTCAATCTGCTATCCGGTAATGCCGCATCTCTTATAAAATCCGCTTTAATCATTATTCCTCCTCTTTAGTATGATATGCCGGATGTTGTCTTGGTCATCAGATCAAATCTGTTTTGCAGTTCGGGCATGGCAAAGTATTGCGAAAGAATTTTTGTGAACAGTTTGCTTTCCAGTGAGTAATAAACGGCTTGGGAATCCTTGCGGCTTTTTATTATCAGTTTGTCCTTAAGTTTTCTCAAATGCTGTGATGCTGCCGAATCACTTATATTTAATACTTCAGCCAGATCGCAAACGCACATCTCCTTGTATGCATACAGCAGATAGATGATTTTTAGGCGAACGGGATTGCCCGCCACGCTTAATAGCTCTGCCAATGTATTGATACCTTCGAGTTGATTCAAATTTTCCTTTATCGCCTCAAATTCCTTTTTACTGAAGTGCGGGCCTATACATTTATGACCCTCAACGATGATGGTTTTTCTTTTCATACGATTGCTCCTTCTACAATATTATTTTATAAACTTCTAATATAATAACATTATTTAATTTGTCAAGCAAGGGAATTTGAGATATTTCTCAAAGATATTGCTGGTATATCCGTATCATAAATTGTGGGCAAGTTGGAATAATGAGACCACCTCTCATATTGTTTCGTTTTGATTTGTTAATCATGAGCTATATTGTAAATTTTGTAAACTTTTGCTGACTAACTTACAATACTGTTGACATTACCATTTTAATAAGATAAAATTCATCAGGTTAAATTTGTAGGGAGGCGTTTATGAGTTTTGTTGGAGAAGCAGCGGTTTGGATTTTTCTTATCATCTCTGTTTTTATGGTTTTATTTGGAGCCGGCACCTCAGCGGCACTGATGCTGCTTGGCAATTCTGTTGCATTAATAAAGGTAAAACTTCGCGCAAGATTGTATAAGCTGAGCGGAGTATTTGTAATGTCTATGGGGATAGTTTTTACCTTCAAGGCTGCAAAGATGCTGCTTATGCATTAAGCATTCTTTTCGGTTGCTTCAGGAAATACCACTTTCTGTCACTGCGAGCATCAAAGACGCACGGCAGTTTCAAACAAAACCCGCCGACGATTTTTGCGCCGCCGGGCTTTGAGCAAGATGAAATGTCAAATATTTACAGGCTGTCGCAGACCTGATTTCCCGTTATGTTGCTTTGTTGTCTATGGCGGCAAATTCCTCCAGCCATTTATCGTCCAAGCAATGATCAAGCGAGCGTAGTGTCATCGGGAAAAGCATCTCCTCTTCCATTTTTATATGCTGCCTTAACAGTCCGATAAAATTTCTTGCCTCACTGGCAAATTTTTTGGTATCTTTGTCAAAGTTTTTGTAAGCTATTTGCATTTTCTCATTTGATTCTCTTAATGTGCGATGCTCATCAAGCATTGCAACTACAGGTCCGGCAGGCTCGCTGCTGCCTGAAATAAATTTTGATAGCTCCGGGAAAATTGTCTGCTCTTCCTTATCAAAATGGAGCCAGAAATCGGAGTTAAAAAAGCGAAGAATTTCCTCCACATTTTTTCTATCGCAACCTTTTCCATCTTCAATTTGTTCGACAGATTCATAAAACCTTTCAAGCAGTTTTAATACATCTTCATGATCTTTTGAAAGAATATCTATACTTTTCAAAGCGTGCCTCCCTAATTGTTTATTAAGTTTTAACTTAATATAGTTTGTATGAAATAGATTTCAATTCCCTCAGATTGACTTTCATCGTTTCTGCTATAAATTATCCCTCATGGAACTGAAGATTTACGGGGATCCCGTTTTAAGAAAAAGGTGTGATAAGGTAAACAAAATTGATGAGAAACTGAGAGCGACAGCGGAGGAGATGTTTAAACTGATGAAAGAGAAATCCGGTATCGGTCTTGCGGCTCCTCAGGTTGGCATAACAAAACGATTTCTTGCCGTCGATTATACCGACAAAGATAGCGGCAAGCGTGATAAACTTTTTCTTATAAATCCTGTCATAGTGGATAGAGAGGGCACCGAAGAAGCGGAGGAAGGATGCTTAAGTCTTCCTGGATTTTATGAGAAGGTGCAAAGAAGCGCAAAAATAAGCGTCAGATATCTGGATCTTGACGGAAAAAGCCTTACTCTTACAACCGATTCGTTTCTTGCCGTGATTTTGCAGCATGAGATAGACCATCTTGACGGGATTTTGTTTATAGATCGTCTCAGCCGCCTAAAACGCGAACTTTTTAAGAAGAAATGGCAAAAGAGTATTCGGGTGGCTGATAAACAATGAAGATAATCTTTTTTGGTTCCGATGAATTTTCTCTGCCGCTTATAAAGGCTCTTGATATTGACCATGAAATTGTTGCCGTTATTACCCAACCGGATAAACCTCGAGGACGCGGCAAAAAGATTATGCCAAATCCGGTGGCTCAATGGGCTGCAAGCCACAACAAACACATATTTTATGATATGAACCAAAGCGAAATCTCATCGCTTGAGGCAGATATCGGCGTTGTTGCTGCTTATGGCAGGATTATTCCTGAAAAGCTTTTGGATTTTCCAAAATATCGTTTGATAAATCTTCATCCTTCGCTTCTGCCGCGCTATCGCGGAGCAACTCCGATTGAGACTGCGATACTCAACGGAGACGAAAAAACCGGATGCAGCGTTATTTATGTGGAGAAAAAACTCGATTCAGGCGATATTCTTGCTGTGCGGGAATATCCGCTTGACAGAGAAAACAGCATAGAGTTAAGGCGGATTCTTGCGGAAACGGGGGCGCAACTGGTTATTGATGTAATTGAGAATATAGAAAATCTTCATCCGATAAGGCAGGACGAATCAAAGGCAACCTATACAAAAAAGATTGCAAAAAAGGACGCCAGGATTTTCTTTGCAAAAGAGAGCGCAAGCCTGATTGATAGAAAAATAAGGGCTTATGTAGCCATAGGAAGCTATTTCTATCTTAACGGAAAAAGGATAATTGTCCAGGAGGCTGATTTTGACCAAGCAAATAGCGGCAAACCGCCCGGATATATAGTTGAGGCAAAAGATAGACTTACGATTCAAACCAGAGATGGCTTGCTGTATATAAAACAGGTTAAGCCGGCAGGAAAAAAATCGATGAGCGCAAAACAGTTTCTCAACGGATATAAAGATTTAGCAAAAAAGTTTGTTGATTTGGAGGAGCAATGAGCAACACTATAAAAACAACGTTTTTGATGATAGCAATGTTTCTGTTGTTTTGGGTTGTGGGAGGGGCAATAGGAGGAAGAAGCGGAGCGCAGATTGCCCTTGTGTTAGCTTTTGCAATGAATTTTTTTGCCTATTTCTATTCTGATAAGATGGCTCTTGCTGCTTACAGGGCAAAACCGGTTTCAGAAGCGGAAGCCCCTGAGCTGTATAGAATTGTGAAAAAACTTACGATGAAAGCGAATCTTCCGATGCCTAAGATCTATATAATTCCAACTTCGGCTGCAAACGCCTTTGCAACAGGCAGAAACCCTGCCCATGCTGCGGTTGCGGTTACCGAAGGTATATTGCAACTATTGAGCGAAGAGGAACTCTCAGGTGTAATAGGGCATGAGCTTGCCCACGTCAAACACAGAGATATTTTGACAGGTACCATTGTTGCGACATTTGCAGGAGCGATAATGTTTCTTGCAAGTATGGCAAGATGGGGAGCGTTTTTCGGAGGATTTTCTTCAGATGATAATGATGATACGGGAGGCATTATCGGGCTGATTGTTATTTCGATTCTCGCGCCTCTTGCCGCTACGATTATCCAGCTTGCCATCAGTCGTTCCAGAGAATATGCCGCCGATGCGGATGGAGCAAGATTTTCCGGAAATCCGCTTTATCTGGCAAATGCTTTGGCAAAACTCGAGGAGGCATCCAAATTTGCGCCTCTTGGCGGTGCAAAGGAATCAACCGCGCATCTGTTTATTGTAAATCCGCTGCGCATGCGCTCGTTTGCTATGCTTTTTTCTACTCACCCTTCTACAGAGGCAAGAATTGAGAGATTAAAGAATATGGTGGGAAGAATCTAAAAATATACTGATTTCTGTTTTTTCTCTTGAAGAGTAAATTTTATTGTCTATAGTAGTTACAACTGGTGTTGTGTAGCATCGGCTAAAAAACTTTTTAATCCTCGGGGGTCTTTATGAAGTATGTGAAATGGTTGGATGAGGTGACCATTGACGATTTGCCTTTGGTTGGAGGCAAAAATGCGTCGCTTGGCGAGATGACACGTGAGCTTTCCTCAGAAGGAATCAACGTTGCAAGAGGCTTTGCGATAACCTCGGATGCGTATTGGCGGTACCTTGACTATAATAATCTGAAAGAGAAAATCAGAGAGGAATTAGAAGGTCTTGATACCCAGAATACATCCCTTTTGAGAGAGAAAACAAAGAAGGTAAGGGATCTTATAACCTCAGGTAAAATGCCCGATGATTTGGTCACTCAGATAAGCGAGGCTTATAAAAAGCTCTGCGAGAGATATGGCGAGGATATGGCTGTTGCGGTTCGCTCAAGCGCAACAGCAGAGGATATGCCGGATGCCTCTTTTGCCGGTCAGCAGGATACCTATCTTAATATAAGAGGAATTGACTATATTCTTGAGAGATGTCGCTCCTGTTACGGCTCAATATTTACCGAAAGAGCGACCAGCTACAGGCATGACAAAAATTATGACGATTTCAACGTTGCATTGTCAATCGGAATCAATGTGATGGTGCGATCTGACTTGGCTGCAAGCGGAGTTGCTTTTTCCGTTGATACCGAATCAGGTTTTACAAATTCGGTGCTCATAAACGCATCCTACGGTCTTGGAGAGATGATTGTCAGTGGACAAGTTAATCCTGATGAATATTATGTCTTCAAACCGACGCTTGCAAAAGGATATAATGCGATAATCGCAAAAAGACGAGGAGCCAAGGCACAGAAAATGATCTATAGCGATGATGGTTCTTCCACAAAGATCGTTGATGTTCCTGAATCCGATAGACACAGATTTGCCCTAAGCGAGGATGATATTCTTACACTTGCAAAATGGGTTGTGACCGTTGAAAATCATTATACGGAAAAAAACGGTCATTATACTCCAATGGATGTTGAGTGGGCAAAAGACGGCAAAAGCGGAGAGCTCTTTATTGTTCAGGCAAGACCTGAAACGGTTCAGTCTCAGAAAAAGCTGACCGAGCTGGTTCAATATCATCTTGATGAAAAAGGCAAGGTTATCGTAACCGGCAATTCCGTAGGCGAGAAGATTGCCAGCGGAAAGGCGGTTTTGATGGATAGTCCTGAGGATATAGAAAAGTTTGAGGAAGGAGCAATCCTTGTTACCGATATAACCGACCCGGATTGGGAGCCTATTATGAAAAAAGCCTCTGCCATAGTAACAAACCGGGGCGGAAGAACCTGTCATGCCGCAATTATTAGCAGGGAGATAGGAATTCCGGCGATTGTAGGCACGCTCAACGGCACAGAAGTGATTAAAGACGGTCAGGATATAACAATTTCCTGTGCACAGGGAGATGTAGGTTTTATATATGATGGTTTGCTCAAATATCACAAAGAGGTCATCGATCTATCCAATATCGAAAAACCGAAAACCAAGATTAAAATGAATGTCGGCAATCCTTCTATTGCTTTTAAGACATCGTTTTTGCCTAACGATGGTATCGGACTGGCAAGAATGGAGTTTATTATCAACAGCTATATTCAGATTCATCCGCTTGCCCTGATTCATCCTGAGAAGGTGAAAAGCAAGGTGACTCTTGAGAAGATAAACAGCCTTACTGCCGGATATGAGAATAAAGCCGACTATTTTGTTGACAGATTAGCCGATGGAATGGCGCTTATTGCCGCTGCCTTTTATCCGAAGCAGGTTTTGGTGAGAACATCGGATTTCAAGAGCAATGAATATGCAAATCTGATCGGCGGAAAAGATTTTGAACCGACAGAGGAAAATCCGATGATCGGTTTCAGGGGAGCGTCTCGATACTACAGCGATAGCTATAAAGAGGGGTTTGCCCTTGAGTGTAAAGCTATAAAAAAGGTAAGAGAAGAGATGGGACTTAGCAATCTCACCGTTATGATACCGTTTTGCCGAACGCCCGAGGAGGGCAAAAAGGTGCTTGAGACAATGGCGGAAAACGGTCTTGAGCGCGGCAAAAACGGACTTGAGGTATATGTAATGTGTGAGATTCCAAGCAATGTCATACTTGCCGATCAGTTCAGCGAGATTTTTGACGGATTTTCTATCGGTTCTAACGATTTAACCCAGCTTACGCTTGGTCTTGACAGAGATTCTTCTGTTGTTGCACATCTTTTTGATGAGAAAAATGAGGCTGTAAAGCGAATGATTCATATGGTTATTCAAACCGCTCATCAACACAACAGACCGGTCGGAATTTGCGGACAGGCTCCATCTGATTATCCTGAGTTTGCACAGTTTTTGGTTAGCGAGGGAATCGACAGTATGTCTCTGAATCCTGACAGTGTGATGAAAACCACATTATCAGTGCTTGAGATGGAAAAGAAATTAGGTAGATGAGACTCAAACTCACCCTGAGCTATGACGGAGCAGGCTTTTACGGCTCTCAAAGACAAAAGCGCTTCAGAACAATTCAGGGTGAGTTGGAAAAGGCTATTTATATAGTTGAGAAAAAGGAGATAACGATTAAAACAGCCGGCAGAACAGACAGAGGCGTTCATGCCACCGGTCAGGTGGCTATGTTTGATTCGGAAAGGCAAATATTGCCCGTTGATTACAAAAGAGCGCTGAATTCGCTTTTGCCGGAGGATATACGAGTTTCGAAAATAGAGCAGATGCCGGATAATTTTGATCCGAGACGGGATGCAACAAGGCGCGATTATCTATACAGAATAAAGGTCGGAAGCTATAACCCGTTTCTTGCCAGATATGCATTGCAGATTGAGAAGATGCCGGATCTGGATGCAATGAAAAGGGCGGCGGAAATTTTTATCGGGACGCATAATTTCAGAGCTTTTTCGGTAGGTGATGATAAGATTAGTTATGTTACAACCGTACTGAGCTCATATATAAAGGTCGTGAGAGACTGGATCTATTACAAAATTTCGGCGGTTGCTTTTTTTCGTCATATGGTTCGAAGAATTGTGGGATTGTTGCTTGATATAGGTCGCGGACGATTTTCTCCTGAGACGGTTGAACAATTTTTGGCAGGCAATGCTCCTCAAGTTTCTGCCGTTAAAGCTGCCGGACTGATTTTAAGAAGGGTAAGATATGATTGAGATAGAGCCGTATCCGAGTGTGTTAAGCATTTCAAAAGGCGATTCGGCATTTTTTGTTGACAGGCGAAAACTTGCCGTTTGCGGTATGCAGCCGCCTTCCGGCTCAATTTTGACCGATCTGTCGATAGTAAAAGCATCATCGATCATAAAAACTGGTGAAGTTTCTTTGAGGGTTAAACATCCGTTCAGGTTTTTGTCGGAAAAAATCGGTTCAATGAGTGTTTATGATCTGTTTGCTATGGAGTTTGAGACAGATACAGACGGTTTGATTGAAAAAGGCAAGGCAAAAATTGACAACTCAAGGATTGCCGCGGCTGTTATTACGCTTTCTGACCGTGGCGCTGTTGGCAAAAGAGAAGACAAAACAGGTCCGGCGGTTCGAAAGATAATCGAGAAGGTAGCCGATTTCAGTGACCTGTATCTTATTCCCGATGATAGGAATCTTTTAAGATATGTTATGGCAGAGTGTGCAGACCGGATACATTATGATCTTGTCATTACAAACGGTGGAACAGGGGTCAGCCCAAGGGATATAACGGCTGATGTGACTGAATCATTGGTAGAAAAACGGATGACCGGTTTTGAGCAGGCGATGATGGCTGCAGGCATAAGAGAAACTTACAAGGCTGTGCTTTCTCGCTCTGTGGTCGGTATCAGAGGCAAAACTCTTATTATCAATCTTCCGGGAAGCACAAGAGCTGCTTCTACTAATCTGAACTCTATAATAGATGCCATCGGTCATCTTATAAAAAAACTTAACGGTGATCCGAGCGAATGCGGATCATAATATTTTAGAAGGAGAAAAAGATGTCGCATATTGTAGCAATAGAAGGAAGAGAGATACTCGATTCAAGAGGAAATCCAACGGTAGAGGTAAAGGTAACAACCCAAGAGGTAGAGGCTGTCGCCAAGGTTCCCTCAGGAGCATCAACCGGAGCCAGCGAGGCTGTTGAACTGAGAGATGATGATTTCAGATACAACGGCAAAGGTGTGCTAAATGCCGTTAGAAATATCAACGGACCTATTGCCGATGCTCTTATCGGAAACGAGATTACCGAGCAGAGAATGCTTGATAAGATAATGATTGAGCTTGATGGCACAAAGAACAAGGCTAAGCTCGGAGCAAATGCGACTATAGGTGTGTCGATGGCTTGTTGCAGAGCGGCTGCAATGGAGTCTTATCTTCCGCTTTTCAGATATCTGGGTGGGATTGTGCCGAATCGTATGCCGATTATGATGGCAAATGTGATTAACGGCGGAAAGCATGCGGACAACAATATAGATTTGCAGGAATATATGATAAGTCCTGTAGGAGCTGCAAATTTTCATGATGCCTTGAGAATGACAGTTGAAACCTTTCATGCGTTAAAGTCTATATTGAATGAAAAAGGTCTTTCGACGGCTGTCGGGGATGAAGGAGGGTTTGCTCCCAACCTCAAAAACAATAAAGAACCGATCGAGCTTATGTCAATGGCGGTAGAAAAGGCAGGATTTAAACTGGGAGAAGATATAAAATTTGCAATTGACCCGGCCTCAACATCATTTTTTGAGGACGGAAAATACAAAATCGAAGGAAAACAGCTTGATAGCGGCGAGATGGTTGATTACTACGAGAATTTGGTAAATAATTATCCTATTTATATTATAGAGGATGGTCTTGCTGAGGATGATTGGGACGGCTGGAAAGAGCTGACTGATCGTTTGGGCAAAAAGATAATGCTTGTGGGAGACGATATCTTTGTAACAAACACAAATCTGATTGCCCGCGGCATAGAAAACGGTATCGCGAATGCGGTTTTGATTAAGCCGAACCAGATCGGAACCGTTTCTGAAACTATGGATGCAATAGAAATGGCTCAATTTTCAGGATACAAAACGGTGGTTAGTCACCGCTCCGGCGAAACGGACGACAGCTTTATAGCCGATCTTGCCGTTGCCAAAAATTGCGGATTTATAAAAACCGGCTCTGTTTGCAGGGGAGAGCGAATCGCAAAATACAACAGATTGACCGAGATTGAAGATATCCTCAAAACGGTGGCGATATACGGGTGAAATTCAAGGCTGTTTTTGATATTTTTCTGATTGTTTTGCTTGCAATTGCTCTGATTTCTGCCGTACGCGCTCATAGAGAGCTTGTGAGTTTGAGACAGTGGAAATCGGATGCATCTAAAAGGCTGGCTGAAAATGAAAAACGTCTGATGCAGATTAAAAAGAGATTGAAGCTTACCCAAAGCAAGAGCTATATACTGAAGTTGGCAAGAGAGAAGCTATATATGAAAAGAGACGATGAGACGGTAATTCCTATCAAAGGTTTGCCGGCATCTTCGGGTAAATAAAACATAAAACCAGGTGAAACTCAGATTTGCGCCCTCTCCGAGCGGTTTGCTTCATATTGCCAATGCAAGAATAGCGCTTTTAAACTATCTGGAGGCGCGTAAGAAGAAAGCCTCTCTTATATTGAGAATCGAGGATACCGATGTCGCAAGATCCGCGGAAGAAAACGAAAAACAGATAATAGAAGATCTCAAATGGCTCGGTATTGTCTTTGACAAATATTACCGCCAGCAAGAACGTCTGAATCTTTACAGAGAAAAGGCGGAGCTGCTTATAAAGTCGCATAAGGCGTATCGTTGTTTTTGCGGAAAGCATAAACTCAAAGAGCTGAAAGAAAAGGCGATTAAGCAGGGCATTGCCTATAGATATCCGGGCTTTTGCAGAAATATTTCAGATACTCAAAGCCAAGATCGAGCAAACAAAGAGGCTTATGTTGTCAGGATGAGGATCGACGAACCGGTGATTCTGGAGGATATTCACAGGGGAAAAATAAGATTTGACGCCGGTGAACTTGATGATTTTATTATCTTGAGAGAGGACAAAACCGCCACATACAACTTTGCATGTGCGATCGATGATATGGATATGGAAATTGACGAGGTGATAAGAGGAGAGGACCATATTACAAATACGGCAAGGCAGATTGCAGTTTTCAATGCTTTGAATAAAATCCCACCGGTTTATATTCACATTCCGATAATGCTTGATGAAAACAGAAAAAAAATCTCAAAACGAGCAGGCGGCAACAGTATTAAAGAACTGAGAGAAAAAGGCATTTTGCCGGAGGCGATAATCTCCTATCTTGCCTCTCTTGGCAGGGAAAAAGAGTTCAGTGTCGAAGAACTGGTTGAGAACTTTTCAATAGAGAGGATTTCAAAAAGCAATCCTGTTTTTGATTTTCATAGGCTGCTTCTTATCAATGAGTCTTTTATCAAAACCATCGATGATGCTCTTCTGCTCAAGCATCTTGCCGAGTTTGAACCGAGATTAAGCGAGCAACAACTTGGCTATGTTCCTGTTTTTAGAAACAATGCAAGAGATCTTGCGGAGCTTATTCAGATGATAGATGAATTTATCGATTTTCACCCTGAAAAGCTGCAAGAAGATGAAAAAGAGACGCTCAGATTGTTTGTAAAACTTTTAAAAGATAACGATTTTAGTGAATCCATCAGCAAATTAGCCGAGCAAACAGGCAAGAGAGGCAAGGCAATCTATCATCCGATAAGAATTGCGCTTGCAGGCAAGGAAAAAGGACCTTCGCTGGCTGATATTGTAGCTGTTTTTGGAAAGGAAAATACGATAAAACGTCTTTCCGAAGCGTTATAGCAGTTTTATCTTTGCGAGTAATCTTGAAAAGATTGAAATTGTGATATAGTATGGCACTTGAAACTTAGGGGGTGATAATCAATGAAAGGTTATGAAATCATCATTGAGTCGTTAAAAAAGGAGAATGTTGACACGATATTCGGGTATCCCGGCGGTGCTATAATGGCAATCGATGACGTTCTTATGGATTGCAATGAGATTCACTATGTTCTTGCCCGACATGAACAGGGAGCCACGCATGAGGCTGACGGATATGCTCGTGCAACAGGAAAGGTTGGGGTGGTTTTGGTAACAAGCGGACCCGGAGCCACCAACACCATAACAGGTATTGCAACCGCATACGCCGATTCGGTGCCGCTGGTTGTTTTTACCGGACAGGTGCCTACCACATTGATAGGCAACGATGCATTTCAGGAGGCTGACACCGTAGGCATTTCCCGTCCTTGCACAAAGCATAATTTTTTGGTAAAAAGTACCTCGGAGCTTGCCAAAACCATAAAAGAGGCGTTTTATATAGCCAGAACCGGAAAGCCCGGTCCGGTGCTTGTTGATCTTCCCAAAGATGTGATTCTTGGTGAAGCCGAATTTATATACCCTAAAAAGGTGCAGCTTGTTGGGTACAACCCTACTGTAAAAGGAAATCCGCGTCAGATAGAAAAAGTGGTGGATGTGCTGTTAAAATCGGAAAAACCGCTTCTTTATGTGGGAGGCGGCGCAA
>JALWSW010000210.1 GCA_027080125.1 Campylobacterales bacterium
GTTTTTAAGCGCGTCAAAGAAAAGACGGATTGCAGACTGATTCTATGCGGCAATATGGCAAGCGATGACCCTGAAGGCTGGAAGATATATGAGCAGGTAAAACAAAAAGCAAATCGTATGATTGATAGCGGAGATATTATGCTGATTGTTCAGGATAACGGTATTCTGGTTAATGTGCTGCAGCAAAGCTCGTCGGTGATTATTCAAAAATCGACAAGGGAAGGGTTTGGACTGACCGTTACCGAGGCTATGTGGAAGTATAAGCCGGTTGTTGCTTCCGAGGTTGGAGGAATACCGATTCAGATAGTGGATAAAGAAAGCGGGATGCTTTTTAAGCCTGATGATTTGGACGGGTTTGCCGAGGGCATAGTTGAAATTCTTAAGAATCCTGAATTTGGCGAACGTCTTGGTAATGCTGCTCATGAAAGAGTAAAGAGGAAATTTCTGATAACCAGGCTTGTTTCCGATTATCTTGATATAGCCGATGAGATGCTAAAAGACGGATTTTCCTGAGAATAGCTATATTTCTCTGATACTTTCCCCGGCTGCTTCATTGTTTATAATTCTGTAAAGTTTAATAAGAAGCTGGCGCAATATAACAAATTCCAGATCGGCACCGGTTGTTTTTGTCGCAATATCAGCCTGTTTTATTAATTCAAGCGCCCGTTTGAATTTTTCCTTATTCGGATAATTTGGCTTTTTTATCAATGAGTTGAAGATTGCCCCCAATGCGGCTTGAGCCGGTTTGCCACTTGTTTCGAATACCTTCAAAAATCGGTCGTTATAAGAAAGCGCATCGCTTCTGTATAGATTTATCCATCCGGTGCTCTCTTTTTGTATCAGTATTGTCAAATCTTCGATTTTTATGCTCTGCTGTTTGCCAATATATGTTATGAGTTTTAAAGTTTCCGATTCTATTTTTGCCAGATCTTTACCGCAAATTTCATATATTTTTTCAATCACACCGGATGAGGCGCTTTTTTTGTGTGTAGAGATGATATATCTGATATATTTTATATATTCGGGTTTTCCGAACAGTTTGTCTGTTTCTTCGATATAGCAATCTTTAATCTTAAATTTTATCGGTTTATTTGCAGTTACAATAAGATAGTTGTTTTTGCCGATCTTAAAATCAAGCGTTTTCGGGTTAAACGAGAGTTCTGCAACATCAAGACGGATTTTCGAAAAAAGCGATTGCTCTTGAAGAGATGCGACGAACTCTTCCCATTTTTCATCGCTGGTAATTGTTGTAGGCTTTGGAGCGCTTATGCCCAGAGCGCTCGAAACCCTCGCTATTCTCTTTTTTATAAGCGCCCTGTCTGTTCCTGCAAACAGATAGAGCTGATGAAAAATCCGTTTTTTCAGTTCCTCTTTTAGTTTCATTGACAAACCTTAATCGTATACTATAATTGCGACAATATCAACACAGAGGTTAAGATTTTGTCGATTAAAGAGGAGATTCAGACCGTTTTTCAACGCGACCCGGCAGCAAGAAGCACGCTGGAGATTATCTTTTGTTATCCCGGTTTTCATGCCCTTGTCTTTCACAGGATAGCTTCAGCTATGTGGCAAAACGGATTTTATTTTCTTGCCAGATTTATCTCTCATATTGCCAGATTTCTGACCGGAATCGAGATTCATCCGGGAGCAAAAATAGGAAAACGATTTTTTATAGATCACGGATTGGGCGTTGTGATAGGTGAGACTACCGAGATAGGCGACGATGTAACTATTTATCAGGGGGTAACCCTTGGCGGGACGAGCACGAAAAAGGTAAAAAGGCATCCTACGATAGGTAATCGTGTTGTAATAGGAGCAGGTGCAAAGGTTCTGGGTAATATTATGATTGGCGATGACAGCAGGATCGGAGCAGGATCGGTGGTGGTAAAAGATATTCCGCCTGATTCCACTGTCGTAGGTATTCCGGGTAAGATAGTAAAAAGAAAAACAAAAGATCGCGAAATCATGCTTGAGCATAAGATTCCTGATATAGAGGGTAAGTTGCTTGATTTTGCAATGAGGCGCATCAGGGCAATTGAAAAGCGACTTAATTTTGAGCCTTCACTTTCTGAGGAGGAAAGAGAAATTGAGCAGCTGAATAAGATTTTGACAAAAAATAACAACGGCATACGGGATGCAGATAGGAAAAGATGATCTGCTCGATTTTTTAGAAGGTTTTTTCGAACTGATTCTGGAGAGAAGACCGTATAAAGAAACGCTCAGTCTGCTGATTGAAACTGCGATGAAATTGACCGATTCTCAGATGGGTAACATATTTTCCTATAACAGGAAGAAAGACAGGCTGGAGCTTATGGTCAGAAAAGGGTTTACTCAAGAAACCTCTCTTGATTGTTTGCAAATTGGTGATGGAGCAGCAGGCAGCGCCGCAAGAGAGCTTAATACCGTTTTCATCGATGATTATGAAAGGTATGTGTCAGGTCTTGATACACTGAAGCAGAAAAAGCTTGAGCCTTTTGCAAGGGCGATTTCATCCTCGATTGGTGTTCCGTTGTTCAAAGACGGTCTGCTTATCGGTTCACTGGCTATCTCCAGAGACAAAAATCATCAAAGATTTGATAATGAGCAGATTGAAATAGCGGAATTTTTCTCCAAAATAGCATCCTTGCTTCTTAACTACTCGTATTATCTTTATGAACATCAAAACAGGATAGCGAATATGAAAAACAGGATTGAGTTTTTCAAGAGTAAATCAAATATCGATCCACTGACATCTGTCTATAACAGGGGAGCGCTTGAGAGTTTTCTAAACAGAATTTTTAATAGGGGCAGGGGAATATACTCGATAATAATGGCTGATATTGACTGGTTCAAACGTATTAACGACAGATTTGGTCATCTCGCAGGAGACGAGGTATTAAAACAGGTAGCATCGGTCATAAGCGCTCATATAAGAAAAGAAGACAAGGTTTTTCGCTACGGTGGAGAGGAGTTTGCAATCATTTTAAGAGAACCTGTTGATATTGCTGCAAAAATTGCGGAGAAGATAAGGGTAAGATTTGAAAAGTTGTCATTGCGCTATGAGAACAAGGAGATAAAATATACGGTAAGCTTTGGGGTTGCTCCTATTTTGATATACTCTGATGGCATTTCCGATTGTATAGAACGCGCCGATAGAGCGTTGTATGCGGCTAAAAACGGCGGCAGAAACAGGGTAGAAGTAAATTTTCGCAAATAGCCGATCTTATTTTGTGTTTTTACCTGATCTGGTATAATATTAAGTATGAAAAAAAATAGACTCGTTGTAAAGCATCTTGCAAAACGATTTGGAAGAAAGTGGGGTGTCAGGGATGTTTCTTTCCAGGCAAAAGAAGGTGAGGTAGCCGGACTGTTGGGACCCAACGGTGCGGGCAAAACAACCTCTTTTTATATGATTGCAGGAATTATTAATGCTGAGAAAGGAAAGGTTATGCTTAACGATCAGGATATTTCGCTGTTTTCGATGCCTGAGCGTGCGAGGCTCGGAATCGGATATCTTCCGCAGGAGGCGTCAATCTTTAGAGGCATGACTGTTGAGCAGAATATAAGATCGATCGCCCAGTTTTTATATAACGATAAACGCAGACAGTGGCAAATAACAGAAGAGCTTCTTGAACGGTTTGATCTGAAACCTATACGCAAAAGCAAAGGTTATTCGCTTTCTGGAGGTGAGCGCAGACGAACCGAAATTGCAAGAGCTCTTGTTGCGAAACCGAAGTTTTTGCTCCTTGACGAGCCGTTTGCGGGCATAGATCCGATAGTTGTCGGTCAGATAAAAAAGATTATAAGAGAGCTTGCTCGTGAGGGCATTGGAATAGTGATTACCGACCATAATGTCAGGGATGCGTTTGATGTGACCGATACGGTTTGTATTATAAATGAGGGAAGGGTTATTGCTTGCAGTAAACCTCAGGAGATTGCAAAAAACAGAACCGTTCAGTCGATCTATCTCGGAAAAGATTTTAAGCTATGAATTCGTTGGGTCTTAGAACCGGTATTAAGCCGACAGTTAAAACAACCCTTAAGCTGAATCTCAGAATGCGCCAGTCGCTTAAGATACTTTCAATGTCCTCCGATGAGTTTTCAAAATATCTCTCAAAAAAACTTAAGAGTTCTCCTTTTATTGTTCTGAATCGTCCAACCGGCAAAAGTTATTCTCAGACCAATGCAATGATTGACAACAGATCGGTAAAAAAGTCGCTCAGAGATGTTCTTCTCGAACAGCTTCGCTATCAAACAGAGGGCAAACAATTTGACATAGGTCAATATATTATCGACTCAATCGATGAAAAAGGCTATTTGACAAGCTCTGCGGAGGAGATTGCAGACGATTTGGGATGCGGATTATCAGAAGTTGAGACTGTTTTGAAGATTATTCAACGATTTGAACCTCCCGGCGTGGCGGCACGTTCTCCTTCCGAATCACTTTTGATTCAGCTTGAGCTGCTTTATCCGAATGAGAAGAAGGCAAAAGAGATTATAAAAAATGGTGCCGATATATTGGAATCACGCGGATTTGAGGCAGCGGGAGAGGCTTTTGGGATGAGCGAGGATGATATTATGCATGCAAAAGAGATTCTACAATCATTGACTCCTTATCCCGGTCTTCAATATGCATATAAGCCTGAAAACGAAATAGAACCGGAAGCATCGGTTTGGTTTGAAGACGGCAAGATTAATGTTTCTATGAATCGATTTTATGAGGTTGATCTGTATCAGATAGATCCGAAAACATTGGATAAGAACGCAAAAGGAGAATATGAAGAAGCAAAGGAACTTGTTGGTTTTATAAATCAGAGAAAAAAAAGCATAGAGAAAATAATAAAGATTGTGGCAACTCATCAAAGACGATTTTTTATAACAGGCAAAACTACCGATTTGATACCTTTGTCTCTCGAGGATGTTGCAACCGATGCCGATTGTCATATTTCAACCGTCAGCAGGGCGGTTGCGGGAAAATATCTTTCGACACCACACGGATCTGTCGAGCTTAAGGATCTGTTCGCCAGATCCGCCGGTCGAAATAATATTTCCAGAAGAGCTATTCTGGAAAAAATTGAGAGAATTATAAAAAATGAAAAGCCTGAAAATCGATTGAGCGATAAGGATATAATGCTTGAATTGAAAAAAGAGGGGATATTGCTTGTCAGAAGAACGGTGGCAAAATATAGGAAATTACTTGGTATAAAATGCGCAGAGGAAAGAGGCAAGTGAGAAGAGTTGCAAACTGCAATGCAAAATTTTTCCCTTCGAAAACGAGACTCGTTTTGCTGTTTTTTGCTGTTTCTGCGTTTTTTTGTTTTCAGTATAGTTCTTATGGAGCATCCTACAGCATACTCTATTCTCAGGATAAACTTTTAAGAGATAAACATGTCACAAACTATTCAAAATTCAGAGCAGTTATTGATGGGTATGACAGAATTTTTCGAAAAGCACCAAACAGCTATAAGGGAGCGCTTGCAGGTATAAGAATGCTTGATCTTTATCGATATCTTGCAAGAAGCAATCACTCGGGCTTTATTCAAGATAGAATACGCAAAGCAGCATATGAAATTATAAACTCTTCAAAAAACGACAGAGCAAGAGCATATGCATATTTTGCTATGTATCAGTTCTATAAAAAACATAATCTGTCAATATATGTATCCTGGAAAGAAAAACTGTTAAAAGAATATCCTGATAGTTGGGAAGCAAAGCTGATTTTAAAAACGGATAGGCATTCTATAAACAATAAAACTATTACTCTGCCTCTTGTCGGAAAGATTATAGTGGTGGATCCGGGTCATGGTGGTAAAGATCCGGGAGCATCAGGGGTTTTTGGCATAAAGGAGAAGAATCTTGTTTTGAAAATTGCAAAAATTCTTGCCCGGAGACTGCAAGCTGAAGGTGCAACCGTTCTGATGACACGAAACACCGACCGGTTTATAACGCTTCAGAAGCGAGCGGAGTTTGCCAACCGGCATCATGCGGATGCGTTTATATCTATCCATGCCAATGCTTCACCAAACAGAATGCTTTCCGGTATCGAAACATTTTTTCTTACAACCAAAGCTGACAGGAAAACAGTTCTCATAGCTTCCAGAGAGAACGGTATTACCCCTGCTCAGATGAATGTTCTTCAGAAGATATTGGTTGAACTGGTGCAAAATGCAAAAATTGACAAATCAAGAGTTTTGGCAAAAAATATTCAGGATGATATTGTTAAACGGCTTGGTGTAAAAACAAAAAATCTTGGCGTTCGTCAGGCGCCTTTCTATGTTCTTGCTGGCACGAAAATTCCCTCAGTTCTGATTGAAGTAGGTTTTATAACAAATCGCAAGGAAGCGATGCGTCTTGAGAGTAAAAACTATCGCAATCGTCTTATAAAGGGAATAGTTGATGGCATAGAGAACTTTTTTGAAAAGCGGCAATGAAAAAATATCAGATAATATCAGCTTTTTTTATAAGTGTTGCTATTATATCAATTTTATCTATATTAAATAAAGCTTTTTATATAAATAAGCATATAAGAATAAATAATGCTTATATCTGGGCTCCGCTGAACCGGTTCAGGATTAACAGAGAAGGGTATCTTATAAGGATAGATGTCAGGGAGCTTTCGGTTATAAAAAAAGGCACAAAGCTGGCGTATGTTAAACTTAAAGAACCGGAATTTAATCGTCGGATATTAAAGATTATAGAGAATGAACAGAAGCGTGAACTTTCAAGAATCAACAGTATGACTGTCAAATTTGATTATGCACTGAAGGAAAACAGTATCCGGTTGAATGAGCTCACTAATAAGCTGAATCTTATATCCGACTATCTTTCAAAACTGGTGGTAAAAAATGAGCAAGACGGAAAGAAGGCACTTAAAATCAGTGATGTTTTGCTTAGCTTTTATAAAGCTGAGCTAAAAAAAGAGGAGGCTGTGCAGCAGAAATTGAAACGACTTTACAAAAAGGGTCTTATCTCCTACTTGAGGTCTAAAAGCGAGGATGCTAAGATTGAAAATATAAGAAAGATTATAAAAAAACTGAAACTGAAAAACTTTAAAAATATTTCTACGGAGATTCAAAAGATATCGGTCTCAAATAGTGTTGCCTCAGAAAATAAAGCCAAAAACAAAACAGGTAAACCGGAAATATCAGCAAGCAAAAAAGAAACTGCTGAAACTGAAAATCAGCCGGAGCGCTATAGCTATATAATTTCTGACACAAGCGGAATTGTTTATAAAATTCTTGTTCCGGTTCCCTCTGAAGTTTACCCGCGTGATACGCTTTTTTCATTTTATAAACCTGAGAAGATGAGAGTTGTTGCTTATTATGCTCAGACAAGTGATATCAGTAAAGGTGCCGATGTAATAATAACTGCGGAGGGAAAAAAGATAAAGGGCAAAATTGAGGAAATCTACTATAACAGCAGCGCGATCAATGGAAACAGCGCGATAAAACTTGTTATAAAACCGGACGGTGATATAACGAAATATCCGCTTTATACGCCTGTTAGGGTTGATGTAAAGCAGTCCAAATGGTTTTAGCTCCGGCGAAGTTGAATCTTTTTCTGAAAGTTTTTAAAAAATCGGGCGAATATCATAACATATATTCCCTTGTATGCTTTATTGATATATTTGATGAGATTGAAATTATGCCTGCTGATGATATTTCGGTTTCCTCAGAGCTTAATCTCGGCAAAAGCGACCTTGTTTACAAAGCGGTTTGTCTGCTAAAGCAGATATCAGGATGCAGGCTCGGTGCAGATGTTAGCATAAAAAAACGAATTCCGATTGGCTCTGGGATGGGAGGGGCCAGTTCTGATGCGGCTATGACGCTCAGAAAGTTAGACAAACTTTGGCGATTAAACCTCTCAAAAAACAGGTTGATGAAAATTGCTCTGATGTGCGGAAGCGATTTGCCGCTTTTTTTTGAGGATTCATCTCTTTTGCTTGTAAGTGGTATTGGCGAAAAGATTAAACCGGTAAATCTATCTTCCACACTTTATTTTGTTATAGTTTATCCTGGCGTTCAGATATCGGCAACCTCGGCATATTCTTGGTATGACCTGTTGACAACAGGCAAGACTACAACTATAAAGCATCTGCCCGCTGCTATTGACTTTGAGACTATAGCTGAGATTGTTCAAAACGATCTGCAGGGGCCGGTTGCTTCCAGATCACTTGCCGTTAAAGAGGCGCTTGAGGTTCTTTCTGGGAAGGCAAAAGAGGGAGTTGTTTTTATGACGGGCTCAGGCAGCAGCGTTGTTGGAATGTTTAAAAACGAGGAAAGAAGGAATAAATGCTACGAAGAGATTAAGTTTCAAAAAAGTTGGCGTTGCTTTAAGGCTCGTTCGATAAGATTATCAGAGGAGCTATTGAAAAGATGATATTGTTGGATACAATTGCTGGCGATGGGGTGTCGCCAAGCGGTAAGGCACAGGACTTTGACTCCTGCATTCGGAGGTTCGAATCCTCCCACCCCAACCAAATAAAACAAGGATGAGTTATGAATAGTATGAAGGTTATATCGGGAAGCTCAAATCTTCCATTGGCAGAAAAGATTGCAGGCTATCTGGGCACCCATCTTACCGATGTTGATATTTCTCATTTTTCAGACGGGGAAATTTATGTGCATATAAAGGAGAATGTGCGCGGAAGCGACGTGTTTGTTGTTCAATCGTGCTACCCGGATGTCAATGAAAGTTTTATGGAACTTTTGATTATGTGCGATGCTCTGAAACGCTCTTCGGCAAGACAGATTATAGCGGTTGTACCGTATTATGCTTATGCGAGACAGGACAGAAAGGATCGTCCTCGCGTTCCTATAACTGCAAAACTGGTTGCCGATCTGCTAACAAAAGCCGGCGCATCACGAGTTCTTTCGGTTGATCTGCACACAGGTCAGATTCAGGGATTTTTCGATATACCGGTTGATCATCTCTATGCGGCACCGGTGCTTATCGATTATATCACAAGAAGCGGTATGAAAAACTGCGTTGTTGTTTCTCCTGATGCCGGAGGAATGGAAAGGGCGCGTTATTTTGCAAAAAAGATTAATGCCAAGGTTGCCATGATTGATAAAAGACGTCCCAAAGCGAACGTTTCCGAGGTGATGCACGTAATCGGAGATATAAAAGGAAAGGTTGCCTTGATAGTTGATGATATTGTTGATACCGCAGGCACGATTTGCAAAGCTGCAGAGGCACTAAAAAAGGAAGGTGCTACTGATATTGTGGCATGCTGTACGCATCCTATTTTATCAGGAAACGCAAAAGAAAAGATTCTCTCCTCGCCGATATCGCGGTTTATAGTGACCGATACGATAAAACTGCCAAAAGAAAAACTGTTTGACAAACTTGAGATACTTTCGGTTTCACCGTTGATCGGAGAAGCGATGAGAAGAATTTATAATAACGAATCTGTTAGTTCATTGTTTTTATAGGAGGATAAAATGATAAATCTATACAAGAGAGAGGAAAGCGGCAAAAAGATAAGAGCCAAAGGGTTTGTTCCTGCCGAGCTTTACGGTCCCGGAACGAAAAATATCGATGCTTATATGTCTGCCAGAGACGCTAAAAATCTTTCAAAATTACGCAACAGAACCCATCTTAACGAGGTTTCTCTGAATGGTACGACATTTAAGGTTTTGGTGAAGGATGTTGCCAGAGACCCTGTGACCGATGAGATTTTGCACATTGATCTTTATGAAGCCAAGGAGAATCGATTTACCAATGTAAAGGTACCTGTTGTTTTGACCGGAACGCCCAAGGGGGTAAAAATCGGTGGTGTGCTTAATCAGGCTCGTTCATACATAAATGTGACTGCTCCTGCGACCAATGTTCCCGGTTCGATTGAGGTTGATGTAAGCGATATGGAAATAGGCGATGTTTTGAGGGCTACCGACTTAAAGCTTCCTGCGAATGTCAGGATAAAAGGTAAGACGTTTTTTACTATAGCCAGTGTAGTCGGAAGAGCTAAAGCCGTTGAGAGTTCCGAAGAAGCTGCCGAAGTTGAGGAATCGGAATCTTAATCTGATTGTAGGACTTGGAAATCCGGGAGAAAGCTACGCACAAACACGACATAATGTAGGTTTTGAGGTAATAGAGAGGATAGCCGAAAAGCTCGGCTGTCGATTTGACGAGATCAGGAGATTTAAGGCTTCAATTGCTAAAAATACGGAAAGAACTTTAATTCTGGCAAAGCCGCTTACATATATGAATCTTTCCGGCTTTTCGGTTTCTGCGGTTGTTAATTTCTACAAAATAGAGCTGGAGAATCTTCTTGTTATCTCTGATGATCTTGATCTTGAGGCTGGAAAAATTCGTTTTCAAAACGGCGGATCAAGCGCAGGACATAAAGGCGTAGAATCTATAATAAATCAGCTTGGAAGCAAAGAGTTTGTGCGTTTGCGAGTTGGAATCGGCAAACAGGATAATGTCGTCTCTTATGTGTTGGGACATTTCAGAGAAGATGAATTAAGGTTTTTCGATAATATATTCGAAAGAGCCGCTGAGGCTGCTCTCTATTGGAGTGAATATAAATTTGACAAAGCTGCAAACCGATACAACGGAATGAAGCCTTTAAACAGCTGATTTTATATGGCTTAATTTAAGATCAAGCCGGGGTTTTCTGTCGTTTTGCTTTGTTTTTTATGGGGACATTGATTTCCAGAATGTCATATCCATCCTGGCGATTCACCCTTATATCCAATGAATCTTTGGTGTTGGTGTATTTTGAGAGCACCTTTATCAGGTCGGCTTTTAGATCATCAAAAAACGGTAATCGTGTCATTCCTCGTTCGTGAGCAAGTATTATATGTAGCCTTTCTGCCGCTTCCTTTGCACTTTTTTTCTTTCTTTTGAAAAAATCAAAAAGCATATTTATGTCCTTTGTAGTTTTCCAAAAAGTTTTTGAAACAAACCTTTTGGCTTAAATTCAATTTGCGGAACGTCCTCTCCCAGCAAGCGTCGAGTTATGTTCATGTATGCGTTTGCGGTTATCGACGATTTATTCAAAACGGCAGGTTCTCCTTTATTGGTGTATTCTATCATCCTGGGATCGTTTGGCACAATACCCAACAGATCGATTGCAAGAATCTGCAATATATCCTCCTGGCTCATCATCTCACCTTTTTTGACCAACTCCGGTTGAACACGGTTTAGAATCAAAGAGATGTTTTTTTTGCCGTTTGCCTCCAATATTCCTACAACTCTATCGGCATCCCTTATTGAGGATATCTCCGGAGTTGCCACGATAATTATGTTATCGGCGCCTGCAAACGCGTTTGAAAATCCCGTTTCTATGCCTGCGGGCGAATCGATAAATACAAAATCAAACTGCTCTTTAAGCTGTTCAAGCAGATTCAAAAATTTCTCTTTTGATAAGTCCTCTTTTGAGTTGGTCTGAGACGCCGCCAAAAGTTTGAGATTATCATTCCTTTTGTCTCTTATAAGTGCGCTGTTTAATTTTGCTCTTCCTTCAAGAAGATCAATAATATTGTAAACTATGCGGTTTTCCAGTCCGAGTATCATATCAAGGTTTCTCAAACCGATGTCAAGGTCGATGGCAACGACCTTTTTCCCCAGTATTGCCATTCCAAGCGCAAGATTTGCAGTTGTAGTTGATTTTCCCACTCCGCCTTTTCCCGATGTAATCGTGTAAATCTTGCTCATTCGCTCTCCTATGCTCCTAAATCGAGTTTTTCATTTTTCATAAGCCAATCGTTGTAATCCTGAACAACTATAACCTCAGATGATAAAAACGCAATCTCAGGTTTTCTGTTGCTTGTATCCTG
>JALWSW010000211.1 GCA_027080125.1 Campylobacterales bacterium
TATAGGATTGAAATTTCCGGTATTCTCAATTGCTTTCCCTATAGCTATAGCAGCAGCAGTCGCTTCCGCAGATTGATAGGGAGGCTCATATCCAAAGGTTTTTTTGAACAGCTTGGCATAATCAGCGGCGGTTCCGAAAAGCTTTCCTTTTGTAGGCAGCGTTGCCACCCAGTTCGCATTGGCAAAAAGTCCCTCGGAAAGTTTGCCTGCGGTTTTTCTGAAATCAGCAGATTGAACACCTGAGGAAAACGCAAGAAATTTTGTCCTCAGTTGTCCTTCCGCGGCTTGTCTTAAAAACATAAGGTTTTCGTGAGAGTGCCCTGTTACAATTATTGCATCAGGTTTTTTCATTTTCAGTTTAATTATAATAGTCGAAAGATCTGTCGAGCCTCTTGTATATTCTATATTGGAAACAATCTTCAGGTTATAACTCCTTGCCCATTTGACAATGCCTTTTGCAAGCGCGGTATCAAAAGCGGCATCCGAATGAACAATTGCAATGTTTTTGGGACCCCCGGGTATTTTTGTCATCAATCCCAGAATATTCCTAAAATAATTGCTTGCCAACGGGAGTGTTGCAAAAACAAACTTATATCCTCTGCTGAAGATTTTATCGGAAGCGCCTTCGGCTTCAACCATAGGAATCTTATATTTTTCCGCAATGGAGCTTGTTGGAATAGTGATTCCGGAGCTGTATGGCCCAAGCAGACCGATCACTTTATCATCTGTAATCAACTTTTCATAAAGTCTTGCGCTTTTTGTAGGATTGCTTTCATCATCGTAATAAACTATTTTAACCTTATAGCGCTTTTTGCCGATTTTTAAGCCGCCGTTCTGGTTGACCACTTTTTCCCACAGCAGATATCCGTCACGAGTAAACTTTCCTTCTCTTGCAAACCTGCCTGTCAACGAAACAGCAGCTCCTATTTTTACAGTTGAAGCAAAAGAGTCATGCAAGATGCCAAAAATGGAAATAACCGCAACAGATAAAAATAACGAGACAATTTTTCTCATTTTTCCTCCTATAAATAAAATATTTTTGATATTCAGCTTATTGCGTCAATTCCGGTAATCTGTTTTCCCATAATCAGGCTGTGAATCTCATATGCTCCCTCGTATGTATCAACAGCTTCCAGATTAAGCATATGGCGAATTGTCTGATAATCAATCGAGATTCCGTTTGCGCCCATCATCTCGCGCGCCTCTCTTGCAATCTGAAGAGCCCGTCTGACATTGTTTCGTTTTATAAGCGAAACCTGATAAAATTTAAGCCTACCCTCATCTTTGAGCCTTCCGGCTTTAAGTGCGGCAAGCTGAGCAAGTGAAAGTTCGGTAATCATATCCGCCAGTTTGCTCTGGGTCAACTGAAATGCAGCCAGCGGTTTTCCGAACTGAGTTCTGTTTTTTGTGTAGTTTATGACCTCATCAATGCATGCCATTGCCGAACCTATCGCCCCCCATGCGATTCCGTATCTTGCCTGATTCAAACACATCAGTGGCGATTTCAAACCGTCTGAGCCGGGCAATAGATTTTCCTCCGGGATTTCGGCATCATTGAATACAAGCTCGCTTGTCACCGACGCTCTTAAGGACATCTTATGCTTTATAAGATTTGTCGAAAATCCTTTTGTCTCTTTCGGAACAATAAATCCTCTTACGGTTCCGTCCAGCTTTGCCCAGACAACGGCAATATCAGCAATGGAACCATTGGTTATCCACATTTTAGCGCCGTTTAAAATATATCTGTCGCCTTTTTTGACCGCTTTTGTTTCCATCGAACCCGGATCGGATCCGTGATCTGCCTCGGTAAGTCCGAAGCAACCGACCATCTTTCCGGCGGCAAGTTCAGGCAAATACCGTTTTTTTTGCTCCTCAGATCCAAATGTGTAAATAGGATACATAACAAGAGCGCTTTGAACCGATGAAAAACTTCTCAAACCGGTATCGCCTCTTTCAAGTTCCTGATTTATCAATCCATAAGCAACATTATTAAGACCGCTGCAACCGTAGCCAGAAAGATTTGCCCCCAAAAAACCAAGCTCGCCCATTCTTTTTATAAGTTCGACAGGAAATGTACCTTCCTCAAAATGAGTGGAAATTTCAGGAAGCGCTTCCTTTTCGACAAACTCCCTTGCGCTGGCTCTTACCAGCTTTTCCTCGTCAGAGAGATCAAGATCGATATTCATATAGTCAATTCCACGAAACATATAACCTCCTTTGCTTATTTTTAATATTTTAACATGTTTTCATTCAATATCAAGTTTGTTTGGCAAGTTTGCAAAAACCAAAAAACTATATAAAATTGCTGTTTATGGTCGATATTGATAAGATAATTGATGCGGCAGCTGATATGTTTCCGTTTCCGGTGGTGGCAAGAAAGCTGCTTGCTGCTATTGAGAAGGATGCGAGCATAAAATATATTACCGAAATTGTGTCACTCGATCCTTCAATTACCGCAAAGATTATCGCAGTCGCAAACTCTCCCTTTTATGCAGCAATCAGAGAAATAACCGATATTGTGCAGGCAACCGCAAGAATCGGTTTTGAAACGGTAAGGCAGATTGCAATAACAAACAGTCTGGGCAAGCTGTTTTCTAAAACCGATTTGTCAGGCAAATTGCTATGGGAACATTCGGTTGCGGTTTCCTTGTTTAACAAATATCTCGCACAAAAATCAGATAAAATTGATTCCGAAAGCACTGCCGGCACCATCGGACTGTTGCACGATTTTGGGAAAATGGTATTAAAAAAAGCCGCTCCCGAAGATTACAACATTATCTTTGAACGCTTTTACAACGGCAATGAAGATATGAAATCGATTGAACTGGATATTCTCGGCATATCACACGATTATGTTGCAGGGAAGCTGGCGGAGGTGTGGAATCTTGGAGATACTGCTGCCTATGCGCTTTCTCATCATCACGGACCGTTTGATAAAGACGGAGAATTGAACTATTATGCCTTATTGACCTCAGTTGCCGATGCTATTGCCAATGCTG
>JALWSW010000212.1 GCA_027080125.1 Campylobacterales bacterium
GTTTGGAAGTGAGTCTCTAAAAGCAATCATATACGGTAGGAAGTGCAAATGCCGCCTTATGTATGGCGCTGTTGTAATATTTCAGAGGCAGTGACAGATTCATATATCGCCTCTGGTCAAAATCCGCTAGCGGATCATAAAGCTTTGAAGCCAGACAAAATGACCAGATGCCGGCAGGATAGGTAGGAATAAAAGCCAGATAAACCCGGACAATCGGAAAACTTTTTCTTAGGTTTTTATATATCAGCTTTGTTGCATCAACATCATAAAACGGGGTTTCGGATTGAACCGTCAAAATGCCATCGCCGCTTAAACAGTTGTAAACATCTCTGTAAAACTTTTCACTGAAAAGCCCTTTGGCAGGTCCGAACGGATCGGTGGAATCAACGGTTACTATGTCATATTTTCGAGGCGAATTCTCAACAAACTTGATGCCGTCTCCTATTATAAGTTCAACTCTGGCATCATCATATCCTGAGGTTATCTCAGGAAAGAATTTACGCGAAACCTTTACAACATCCTCATCTATCTCAACCTCGGTTATCTTCTCAATCTCAGGATGAAGCGCCACTCGGCTTATCGTGCCTCCGTCTCCTCCTCCGATTACAAGGTAGCTTTTGGGATTTTTGTGCGTAAAAAGAGGAATCTGGGTAATCATCTCATGATAGACAAACTCATCTTTTTGGGTAAGCATTACAAGCCCGTCAAGAAGCATTACGTTTCCGAATTCGGGTGTATCGAGCACGTCAAGCCGTTGGTATCTGGTTTTTCCGCTATAAAGCGTTTTGTTGACTCTGAAGGTTATCCCGCAATCGGGCGTATGCTTTTCGGTAAACCAAATAACAGGTGCCTGTGGCGGAAGAAATTTTTCCTCTTTAATATCAGTCATCTCAATCTCCTTTCGGTTGAATTTTTCCGTATATCAATTATCTTCGAGGGTCTTTTGGGATGAAAGCTAATATCTTCGGCGATAATATCAACACGATTTTCATAAATTTTTTCTATCTTTTTTATATTCTCAAGCGGAATTTCGCCTGAAACATTGACGCTTGTAGCAGTTATAGGCGCCCCGACCGCCCTTATAAGTCTTATTATATCTCTATTTTTAGGAACCCTGATAGCAACTGCATTGTTAAGAGAAACCCACCATGGCAACAGTCGCTTTGCGTTCATAATTAAGGTAAACGGTCCTGGCCAATACTGCTTTGTCTTTATCTGCAAATCCGCAAATTTGTCAATCCATCTGATATCAGAAAGTATAATAAGGGGTTTGTTTCTTTTTCGTCGTTTTAACATAAATATCTCGGTGTTGTTATGGCTGTTCCATACGGTTCCTATGCCATAAATGGTATCGGTTGGGAAAATCGCAATTTTACCTTTTCTCATGGCAGCAGCTATCCTGAGACAATCTTTTTTGTAGTTTAATATCATTTTATATTATTTATTCAATCTTACCGCTTGTTATCGGCAAGAAGTTTGTCGGCGTATCGTTTTGCTTCTTCCGTTGAGCCTTCGGTGCTTATCAAAGCTGCAAGCTCGCCGGCTCTTTCATTCATAGAAAGTCTTTTGATTGTGCTTACAGCTTGATTGTCTTTGATAGATTTTCCAACCTTATAATGAATATCGGCAACAGAGGCTATTTGAGGCTTGTGGGTGACAAGAATAACCTGACAATACTCTGAAACAGCCTTTATGACTGAAGCTATTTTACTGACGGTATCTCCGCTTGTGCCCTCGTCAATCTCATCCAGAATCAAGATTCGGCTTCCGGCTTTAATCGTAAGCAAAGCAAGCAAGATTCTGCTCTTCTCTCCGCCTGAGGCAACACGGTTTACCTCCTGAAGCTCCAACTGAGGATTTGGCGAAAACAGAAGGCTGATTCTGTCTGTTCCGAAACGCTCGGGCTCAATCCTTGAAAATTCAAAGCGAATGGAGCAATCTATACCAAGTTTTTTGAGCTGATCTTTCAATCGAGCCTCAATATCTGATGCGGTTCTTAGTCGTTTATCATGCATTTTATCGGCAAGCTGTATGAGTTTGCTATAAAGTTTGTCAATCTCATCTTTTATTTCAGATAGTGCCTTCTGAGCTTGATCATATTCTTTGATAAACTTTTCCGTTTCAGCAAAATTATCCATAATTTCCTCAAGCTCGCAACTCATCTGAAATTCGAGCATTCTCAGATCGCTCAGGCGTTTTTTAATCTCATCAAGATTGCTGCCGGACTCGGTATCTTCAAACCCAAGCTCAAGCTCTTTTATATCGGTTAATATATCTCCGATTTTCTCTGCCAAGCTGCCGCCTTGAATCTCCTCTTTTTGGATTAGCAGCTTTCTTAAAAGCTCAAGATTTGCTATCAGATTTGCATTGCCATACAAAAGCTCATTTATACGACTGTCTGTTTCCTTCAATTTTTCCGATGATTTGATGCTGTTTATTTTTTCTCTGAGTTCATCTATCTCGCCTTTATGCGGCTTTAATTGCTTAATTTTTGCCTTCAGTTTTTTCGATTTTTCATAACGCTCTTTTTGCCGGGTCAGCGTTTTGCCAAGACCAGCATATTGCTTTTTCAGGCTTACCCATTTATCAAACAAACTGGCATAATCTGACATATCAAAGTCACTAAGCAGATTTATGTATATATCGTCTCTTAAATAGTTTGCGTTTTGGCGGGTGGTTATGAGATAATCAAAAAAGATATTTCTGATGATCTCTTTTCCGATAATCTTGCCGTTTATCAGAAACCTGCTTTTTTTGCCCGTAAATTCTCTTGTAAGAAAAAACTCATCGGTCAGATCGATACCCGAATCACTCAGACGTTTTGCTATTTCGGGAGAGTTAATCTTTGCCCTGATGCAGGCATTTTTGAGCCCGTCCTTGATTTTGATATCTCCGCCAAACAGAATTATTATTGCCGATACCAGAAG
>JALWSW010000213.1 GCA_027080125.1 Campylobacterales bacterium
GATATACTGCATTATTACTATTAATTTTAAATAGATAGTAATATACTAATTAACAATTGACATACCAAAAAAAATTTTATAATCTTTATGGTATTAAATAGAGAAGAGGGGGTAGGCGATGATTGCAAAACAGTTTTTCAGGATCGGCGTGATTATTCTGCCGATTTTGATGATTGCGAATCTGGCATCTGCTGCCGGGACTAAAGCAGTGCAGATTGAAGAGGGCAAAGCGTTTTTCACCGGCGATAAGGCGTTTGCAAATGGAGGGGCAGCATGTATATCGTGCCATTCAATTGGTTCCATTAAAGCGATAGGAGGCAGCTTGGGTCCCAATTTGACCGAAGCATACAGGCAGCTTGGCAAAGGACTTGGCGTAGTGCTCAAATCAGTTCCGTTTCCGACAATGAAACCGATCTACAGCAAAAGACCTCTGACCGATAAGGAGCGTTCCGATCTCATAGCTTTCCTCCGGTATTCTTCACAGGCGCAATCTGATAAAAATGAAGGATCAGAGTTCTTTATATACGCGACGGTGATTTTTGCCGTTCTTGCGTTTCTTATGCCGGTTATATGGAGAAATCGTCTCTTTGGCGTAAGAAGGAACCTTGTCAAGAATGCTTAAAAGGAGGTAACAGATGGGATGGATAAAAGATATAACCAATCCTAAGCTCAGGCAATGGGAGGAATTTTACAGAAATCGGTGGCAGCATGACAAAATGGTCAGAAGCACTCACGGGGTAAACTGCACCGGAGGCTGTTCGTGGGGCGTTTATGTGAAAGACGGCGTTGTAACCTGGGAGTTGCAGCAGACCGATTATCCTCAATTCAACAGCGATCTTCCGCCTTACGAACCACGAGGATGTCAGCGTGGTATCTCTGCATCATGGTATGTTTATAGTCCTATAAGGGTAAAGTATCCATATATAAAAGGCGTGCTTCTGGATTTCTGGCAGGAAGCCATAAAAAAACATAACAATCCGATAGATGCATGGGCATCTATCGTTGAGGATGATAAAAAGCGAAAAAGATATCAGACAGCCAGGGGAAAAGGCGGCTTCAGACGCATCAGTTGGGATGAAGTAATAAAAATAATCGCCGCCTCGAGTCTATATACGGCCAAAAAATGGGGACCGGACAGGGTTTTCGGTTTTTCGCCGATTCCGGCAATGTCATTTTTTTCATTTGCTGCCGGCTCAAGGTTTTCGCAGCTTTTCGGAGGGGTGCACTTAAGCTTTTATGATTGGTATTGCGATCTTCCGCCTGCATTTCCTGAAATCTGGGGCGATCAGACCGATGTTGCCGAAAGTGCGGACTGGTATAACGGCAAGTTTATCGTTGTTATGGGAACAAATCCGAATATGACCAGAACCCCGGATGTTCATTTTATTGCCGAGGCACGTCACAACGGTTCTAAACTCGTTGTCATATCTCCCGATTTTAGTCAGGTCTCCAAATATTCGGATTGGTGGATTCCTGTAAAAGCAGGAACCGATGCCGCTTTCTGGATGGCGGTCAACCATGTAATTCTGAAAGAATTTTATGTTGACAGAACGGTTCCCTATTTTACAGACTACATAAAACAATATACCGATCTGCCGTTTTTGGTGGAGCTTGAAAAAGATTCAAACGGCAGCTACAGGGCAGGACAATATCTCAGAGCCAATAGAATTTCAAGATATGCTGAAATTGAAAACGGTGATTGGAAATTTTTAATCTATGATAAAAATAGCGATGCTTGCCGCATGCCTAAGGGTACCGTTGGTTTCAGGTGGGATAAAAAGGAGAGCGGAAAATGGAATCTGAAACTTGAGGACGGACTTGATGATAGTCCGATAGATCCGCTAATTGGCATAGAAAAACACGACGATATCGTTCCTGTTGTATTTGATGATTTTGTCGGTAAAGGGGAGTTTACGAGAAATGTTCCGATAAAAAAGATCGTTACTAAAGACGGCGAAATTTTGGCGACAACCGTATTTGATCTTATTATGGCAGAATTTGGCGTAGATAGAGGCTTGGGCGGAGCTTATCCTGCAGGTTATGATGATATGAAGCCTTATACTCCCGCATGGCAGGAAAAGATTACCGGAATAGGAAGAAAAACCGTCATACGGTTTGCACGCGAATTTGCAGCCAATGCCGAGCACACGAAAGGGAAATCGATGGTTATTATCGGTCCCGGCATAAACCATTGGTATCATAACGATCAGGGCTATAGAACCGCAGCTACCGCATTGCTGCTTACCGGATGCCCGGGTAACAACGGCGGCGGAATGAACCATTATGTGGGACAGGAAAAACTTGCAACTGTTGCACCATGGGGAGCTATCGCTTCTGCCGGAGATTGGGCAAAGCCTCCACGTTTTCAGCAGACTCCGACATGGCATTATATGAATAGTGATCAGTGGCGTTATGAGGGAGATTTCACAGAGTACGCATCTGTGCCTAAAAATGTTAAATGGGCAAAAGGGCATGTTGCCGATCTTATAAATAGTGCGGTAAAGATGGGCTGGATGCCCTCGTATCCCCAGTTTAATAAAAACCCTTTTGAGATAGTGAAAGATGCCAGAAAAAACGGAGCGAAAAGCGACTCTGATATTTCAAATTATGTTGTCGGTCAGCTTAAAGCAGGAAAACTGAAATTTGCAATCGATGATCCCGATTCAAAAGAGAATTGGCCGAGAGTCTGGATGATATGGAGAGGCAATGCAATCGGGACAAGCGCCAAAGGACATGAATATTTTCTGCGCCATTATCTTGGCACATCCGATAACGCAATAGCCGATGAAAAGGCTGGAGAAAGCGTAAAGAATATAAAGATTAGCGAACCTGCGCC
>JALWSW010000214.1 GCA_027080125.1 Campylobacterales bacterium
GCAAAACACAATGTTAAATTAACCGCTTCAACGCTTGATAAATCTCAATTGAGAAAAGCGATAGAGCAAACAAGAAAGAACGGTTATGCGGTTAGCTTTGGAGAGGCTGATTCGGATGCCGCAGCCATTGCCGCACCGATTCTTGATAATCAAGGTATCGCTCTTGCCGCTGTTTCGGTGGCAGGACCCTCAAACAGGTTTACAAGCGAAAAAATCAACAGATGGATACCTGAGGTAAAACAATGCGCCGACGATATAAAAAAAGCGCTTTTTATTAAGTAAGGAGGCAGTATGCTTATTTCCAACGATCTTTTAACAGATGAGGCAAAAGATCTAAAGATGGCAACAAGAGAATTTTGCAAAAGAGAGTTTGCCGATACGCTCAAGTGGGACGAAACTCAAAATATGCCGTATGAACTTTGGAAGAAGATGGGTGATATCGGCTTGACCGGTATGATGCTTGATTCCGAATATGGCGGAATGGGAGCTGATGCCCTGCTTGCGGTTGTGATTATGGAGGAGATGGCGGTTTTCTCACCGGCAGTGGCAATGAGTCTGGGAGCTCATTCGATTCTTGCCGGCAATGTTATCAACAGAGCCGGAAACAAAGAGCAGAAAGCCCGTTTTCTGCCTGATATCGCCTCAGGAAAAAAGATAGCTGCAATCTGTCTGAGCGAACCTGAACGAGGCTCAGATGCGGCACATCCTAAAACAAAAGCGATAAAAAACGGCGACAAATATCTGCTGCGCGGTCAAAAGATTTTTATAACCAATGCTCCGGTTGCCGATATCTTTGTTGTTTACGCCGATACAATAGAGAATGGAAAATCACTCGGTGTAACAGCCTTTGTTGTGGAAAAAACGCCTGAAATAACGGTTGACAAGATGCACAAAATGGGCATGAGAGCATCACCCACAGGCATCGTGTTTTTCGATGAGGTACCGCTTTCGGAAGAAAATATTCTGCGCGGCATCGGAGAAGGCACCCATATTATGATGGAAGGGCTTGATGTGGAGCGAATCGGTCTTTCGGGAGAAAATCTTGGCATAATGAAAGGCGCGCTCGAGGTTGCCTCAAAATATGCTAAAGAACGAATTCAGTTTGAGAAACCGATTATTAGTTATCAGATGATTCAGGAGAAGTTGACCTATATATTGAGCGAGCTTGAGCTTAACAGAACATATCTATATAAACTTGCAAAGCTCTGGAATGAAAACAAAGGCGACAAAAAACTCAGAACGGCAACCGCTATCTCAAAAATGCGTTCAGCTGAAGCTGCGGTAAAATGCGCTGAAGAGGCGATACAGATTTTGGGAGGCTACGGATACACTTCCGATTATCTGCCTCAGATGTATTGGCGCGACGCAAAACTGTTCACGATAGGTGCCGGAACAAGCGAGATGATGAAACTGATTGCCGCAAGAAGGATTATACAGGGATTTAACGAACTTTAAAATGTAATCAGGATAACCCTGAAAGTAAAATATAAGTAAGGAGATTTTATGAGTAACAGGATAAAAGTTGGAGCCGGACAGGGATTTTACGGAGATGATCCGTGGTTTGCGCTTCAGAGCGCCAAATACGGAAACGTTGATTATATGGGTTTTGACTCACTTGCAGAGCTTACTCTGGCAATACTGGAAAAAGCGAGACAGAAAGATCCGAACAAAGGGTATGCAGCAGACATCATAACCTATGCAAAACTGCTTCTTCCGTTTGTCAAACAGAACAATCTGTCGCTTGTTACAAATGCGGGCGGTTTGAATCCTCCCGCAGCGGCAACTGCGGTGGCAAGGCTCGCAAATGAAATCGATTTTAGCGAACTTAAAATTGCCACCATAACAGGCGATGACATAAAGGGGAAAATCGAAAAATTGAGAGCGGCAGGACTTAAATTTGAAAATCTCGATACCGGAGAGGCGATGCCTGAGGAGATTCTCAACAATATCATTTTTGCAAACTGTTATCTCGGAGCAGCGCCGGTAAAAGAGGCGCTCGACAGAGGTGCCGATATTGTTGTAGCCGGACGCGTTACCGACCCGGCGCTTTTTGCAGGACCAATACTTTCGGGTATGAACTGGAACGTTGATAATTTGGACCAGGTGGCCTTTGCAACGCTTCTGGGACATCTGCTTGAGTGCGGAGGACAGATAACCGGAGGAAACTTCAGCGGTGATTGGGAAAGCGTGCCATCCCTTGAGCGACTCGGATATCCGATAGCAGAAATCTATGAAGATATAAGCGCAATCATCACAAAACCGGAAGGAACCGGCGGGCTGGTTTCATCTGACACGGTAAAAGAGCAGATGTTATATGAGATACATGATCCGTCAAACTATATCGGTCCTGATTGTATAGTTGACATAACATCGGCAAAACTAGAAGATGTCGGAAAAAACAGGGTAAAGATAACCGGCGTCAAAGGCAAAAAGCCGCCTTCAACACTTAAGGCGCTCTTCGCGTATCCTGATGGCTATATTGCAGAGGGAAGAATTCTTTACGGGGTTCCTCATGCTCTGAAAAAAGCAAAAGCAATGGCCGAAATTATGAGAAAACGCCTTGATATACTTGGAATAAAACCGATTGCATATGAAGCCGAATTTATAGGAGGCGGGGCGCTCAAACGCAAAGAACCAAACTATGAGCCTGAAGAGATTCTTTTGCGCGTAGCTGTCAAGGTCAGCTCAAAGGAGCAGGCAAGTCAAATTGCAAAACTGTTTCCGGCTTACATTCTCAACGGACCTCCGGGAGCTGATTTCTTTGGCGCTCCACCCAAACCGAGACAGGCAATAGGCATTTGGCCCGCACTTATCGACAGAGAGCTCATAGAGCGCGATGTCAAGGTTGATGTCAAAACAACAAAAGAGATTTTGGAGGGATAGATGAGACTCTTTTTATACCAGATTGCCCAGACTCGTTCGGGCGACAAGGCAAACGATTCGGATGTTTCGCTTTTTGCTCCTAATAAAAAGATATATGAATTTTTGAAAAAAAATCTGACTCCCGATATTGTAAAATCCAAACTTTCCTCTATTGTTGAAGGTGAGGTTGTCAGGTTCGAGGTTCCCAATCTTTTGGCGCTCAAATTCCTACTCACAGATGCACTCGGCGGAGGAGCCTCAGGCTCGCTCAGAAGCGACAACCTGGGAAAATCGATCGGAGGGATATTCAGCACGTTAGAGTTGGATTTTCCGGAAGAGATTGTTAAGGATGTAAAGATAAGGGCTGCCTGAAATGTCTGAGGTTATTGTTGAAAAGCACAACGGATACGCCGTTGTTGTTATGTCAAATGTGAAAAAACGGAACGCCCTGGATAGCGTTCTGTCAAAAGCGCTTATAGAAAAAGCACACAACATTTCAAAAGATAAGAATATAAAAGCTGTGGTATTAACAGGCAACAATCATATCTTTTGCGCCGGAGCCGATCTTGACGAGTTTGGCGCCGCATTGGGAAAGGATGCGCTTTATCATTACAAAAATATGGAAACAGATGTCAAAGTTTTTGATATTGTAAGGATTATCGGCAAGCCGGTCGTAGCAGCGGTTGAAGGCTATGCACTTGGAGGAGGATTCGGACTTGCCTGCAGCGCCCATATTGTTGTGAGCTCTCCTGAGGCTAAGTTCGGGATGCCTGAGCTCTCACTGGGCATATTCCCTTATGTTATTTTTCCGTATGTTATCGATGCAATTGGAAAAAGAAATGCGGTGGAGCTGGCATTAGCCAGAAAGATTATCGATGCGACTGAGGCAAAAAGAATCGGTGTTGTGCATCAAATCTACGATAATCCGATTGAAAAAGCAAAGAAGATTGCCGCCTCGATTGCATCGCTGAGTTCAACCGTGCTGGCTTTGGCAATGAATGCAATAAACGATCTTTCAAAAGAAAAGATTGATTCAAAATATCTGGCTCTGCTCAGAATTGTAAATTTTGCGGCAGAGGATCTGAAAATCGGAACCGAGGCGTTCAAGAAAAAAACAAAACCTGAATGGAGGGGCAAATGAGTGAATCGTTTTTAGTTAAGTCTCCTGATAATCTGTTTATACCTGAGCAGGCAAGTCAGGAAGACAGAATGCTTGCCGCAAGCGCAAGAGAGTTTATGGAAAAGGAGATTATTCCGATATCCGATGAAATTGAATCCAAAAAACACGGTCTTTTGAGAGAGTTGATAAAAAAAGCCGCCGATCTCGGATTTACATCTGTCGGAGTCGACGAGAGTTATGGCGGGCTCGGAATGGGTGAAATTGCCTATACAGTGCTTGCGGAAAAACTTTTCGGAGGACAAGCCTCCTACGGAATCACATGGAACGTTAATATAGGAATCGGAAGAATGCCTCTTGCTTATTACGGAACAGAAGAACAGAAAAAGCGTCTTATGCCCAAAATCTGTTCGGGAGACTATGTAACAGCGTATGCTCTTACTGAAGCGGAAGCAGGGTCGGATGCCCTGGGAGGTATGAAAACCAAAGCGATAAAACAGCCTGATGGTAACTACCTGTTAAACGGTCAAAAAATTTTTATTACAAACGGCGGAATATCTGATCTATACACCGTATTTGCAAGATTGGATGAGGGTTTTGCGGCATTTCTTGTCGAAAAGGGAATGAAAGGTTTCTCAACAGGCAAAGAGGAAAACAAGCTCGGACTTCGCGGTTCATCAACCACAACACTATTTTTTGATGATGTAAGGATTCCGAAGGAAAATCTGCTTTATAATGAGGGGCAAGGACATTATATTGCTCTTACCGCTCTTGATGTGGGAAGATTCGATCTGGCTGCTGCGTTTTTGGGAGAGGCAAAATATGATCTTGCCAATGCGATAAAATATTCAAAAGAGCGTCGTCAGTTTGGCAAGGCAATTGCAGAATTCGGCATGACGCAGAAAAAGCTCGCAAAAGCCGCAGCTCAGATATATGCAGCCGAATCCGGCGTATATCGGTTTGCCGGAAAATGGGAGAGGCTTTGCTCCGGGCTGGATAGAACCGCGGCTGATTACGGCAAAAAGATGATGGATATATTGCGTGCACTTTCGGAAGAATCCTCAATCCTCAAAACGGCGGTCTCAGATATTTTGGCAGCCGTTGTGGATGATGAGGTTCAGATATACGGCGGAAACGGCTTTATGGAGGATTATCCGGCTGCACGTTCCTATCGCGACGAACGGGTTTTCCGAATCTTTGAGGGAACAAACGAAATCAACAGAACCGTTATAGCAAAGATGCTTACAAAGCAGATTACAAAGGGCAAAATCGTTCTTGAAACAGCGCCGGCAAACATAGATCCCAACAGTATTGAAGGAGCAAGAGCGCTTCTTAATCTTGCCTATAGCAAGGCAACCGAGGAGGCAAAACTTTTAAACGAAAACCAGGAGGTTGTGGGATATCTTTCGGATATGACCATTATGTTTTATCTTATCGAGTCGGCATATCTCAGAGCAAAAAAGACCGGAGACGAGATAATGCTTCTGTTGGCTCATCGCTACAGCATTGATTCGTTCTCACTCTTTCTTGATTCAATGAACAGATTGGCAAAAGCGTTCGGCTCGGACAAGTTGGAAAATGCCTGCAAAAAAGCCTATAGCGATTGGAATATAGCCGATGAGGTAAAATTAAACAGAAAAATCTCCGCTTTGCTGCTTGAGAAGGAATGCTATCCCTTGGGATTATAAAAATCTATTAAGCGAGCTCTATGAACTATAAGAACTAAATTAGGAGGAGATATGGGATATGTAAAAATAGATACAAGAGAAGGGAGCGGAAGTTCTATCGCGGTATTGACCATTGAAAAACCTCCCGCAAACGCTTTGGATTCAGAGCTTATTGAGGAGTTGCATTCAAAATTCTCATCACTCAAAGCAGAAGCAGTAATTATCACAGGCACCGGAAAGATTTTTGTCGCCGGCGCCGATATTAGCCAGATGAGCAGGCTCTCTCCGATTGAAGCCGAGCGATTCTCAACAAAAGGCAACAGACTTATGAGCCTTATCGAAAGCTATCCTCATCCGGTTATTGCCGCGGTAAACGGTTATGCGCTTGGCGGCGGGCTGGAACTTGCACTTAGCTGCGACATAATAATCGGCTCGGATAGAGCTGTTTTCGGATTTCCCGAGGTAACGCTTGGACTGATTCCCGGATTTGGCGGAACGCAACGATTGATGCGTCTTATCGGAAAAGGGTATGCAAAGGAACTGATCTTTACAGGAAAAAGAATCAATGCCAAGCAGGCAGAAAAAATCGGTCTTATAAACGGTATTGCCTCCGATGCTCTCGAGGATGCAATCAAAATGGCTCAGGCAATCTGCAAGGCAAGCAAGAATGCGGTAAGCGTTGCCAAACGAACAATGACAGACGGAGCGGAACTTTCAAACCAGAATGCGCTGAAACTTGAGGCTGCACGATTTGGTCTGGTTTTTGCTCATAAAGACGCATCCGAAGGAATGAGGGCGTTTCTTGAAAAAAGAGCCGCCGATTTTGAGAAATAGAGATGAATGTCATTGAAAGAGTAGTGGCTGCGGTTTTGGTGATTGCAGCTTTCGGATATTTCTTTTACAGGGTTTTTTATCTTTTAAAGCTTCTTAAAATCGGAAAACCTGAAAATCGATATGATCGGATAGGAGCGCGAATAATAATGGCAATTCGTCAATCCATATTCCAAGGCGCTCAATTCAGGGTAAAAACCGCAGATCATATTTATGCCGGAATTATGCATATTTTTATACTCTGGGGCTTTATGATTCTGCTTCTGGGCGAAATCGAGATTCTGCTTTCGATATTCATACCGAATTTTAGCTTTGCATTTCTGAACAGTTTATATCCTTTCTATATTTTCTCTCAGGATCTTTTTATTTTTCTCATTATCGTTGCCATGCTTATGGCTTTTATCAGACGCTTTTTATGGCATCCGCGCCAGATTAATTATCATGCCGGAGCATATCTGATTCTGGTTGCAATATCGCTTCTTATGATAACGCTTTTGGGTATGAACATAGAACATCTGACAGATGATCCGAGATTTGCCGCAGTTGCGTCCAAATGGGCTCCCTTTACGATGTTTGTTTACTCACACATTTTTCATCCCGCCTCATTCAACCATTCGATCTATATGAGCCTTTTTTGGGTTCATCTTGTGACAATTCTGGCATTTCTGGATTATATTCCAAACTCAAAACATCTTCATGTTTTAGCCGCAATACCTGCAAACTTTTTCAGACGGTTTACACCTCCCCTTCTAAAGCTTGCCCCTATTGATTTTGAAGATGAAAATCTTGGAACCCTTGGGGTTGCATCGGTCAAAGATATGACCTGGAAACAGCTTTTTGATGGCTATTCCTGCACCGAATGCGGCAGATGCACCGAGCTGTGTCCTGCAAATAACACCGGAAAAGCACTCTCACCAAGAGAAATAATCCTCAACACAAAAGAAAATCTATTCAAAAACGCCAAAACTCTTTTATCCGGCACTGCTGAGGCTGAGCTTCCGGTAAAACTGGTAGGTGATTCCATCACCGAAGAGGAGATTTGGGCTTGCACAAGCTGCGGAGCATGCACCAACGTTTGTCCTGTAGGCAACGAACATTTGCGTGATATTATCGATATCAGGCGAAATCTTGTTATGGAACAAAGCTCGGTGCCATCACTGATGGGACAGGCTCTCAAAAGCATTGAAGCCAGAGAACACCCGTTTTTTGGCACCGCTGCTTCACGCTCGGATTGGAGAAAAGGGATAGATGTGCCGTTTTTTGACAAAACAAAGGAGTATCTGCTCTGGATAGGCTGCTCGGCTGCATTTGAGGAAAGAAACCAGAAGATTGCTCAGGCAACCGTTGCCATACTAAAAAAAGCAGGCGTATCGTTCGGTATTCTGGAAAACGAGCGCTGCACCGGAGATCCTGCAAAACGAATGGGCGATGAATATCAGTTCAGCCTGCTTGCAGGGGCAAACATCGACGAGTTTAACGAGCTTGGCGTAAAAAAGATTATCACTATCTGCCCGCATTGCTTTAACAGTTTCAAAAACGACTATCCCGATTATGGCGGCAATTATGAGGTTATAATGCATTCGGTTCTCATAGATGATCTTATAAAAACAGGAAAAATTCGGCTCAAAAAATCGGTAGAAAGCATCACGTTTCATGACCCGTGCTATCTTTCAAGGCATAACGATATCACCGAAGAGCCGCGGGAAGCGCTTTCTGCAGCCGGAAATCTCATTGAAATGAAGCAAAACAGAAAAAACAGCTTCTGCTGCGGAGGCGGCGGAGGTCTTTATTGGAGTGAAGAGGAAGGCGAGCGAATAAATCAGCATCGCGCAAAAGAGGCGCTCTCAACTCAGGCAGATATCGTAGCTACATCATGCCCGTTCTGTATGTCGATGATGACCGATGGTATAAGAACGTTTGATGAGCATAAAGAGGTGTTGGATATTGCCGAGATTGTTTACAAAAATATGATTTAATTTAGGAGGAGTTTATGAAGATTCTTGTGCTTGGTGCCGGAACAATGGGAGCAGGAATTGCTCAGGTAGCTATACAGGCAGGTCACTCTGTTGCTCTCATGGATGTTTCGATAGCGGCGCTGGATAAGGCAAAATCGAAGATATCATCAGGATTGGCAAAGCTCGTATCAAAAGGCAAATTGAGTGAAGAAAAAAAGGAGGAAGCTCTTGGTAATATCTCATATTTTAGAGAATATGAGGGAATAGAGCCGGTGAATCTTGCGATAGAGGCGGTTACCGAAAAGATAGAGCTGAAACAGATGCTGATAAAAAAAGCATCATCGTTGGTAAAGGAAAACGGCATTTTCGCAACAAACACCTCATCGATTCCGATCTCTCTTCTTGCAACAAGTTTTACCGACCCCGCGCGTTTTATCGGAATGCATTTTATGAATCCCGTGCCCCTTATGAAAGGCGTTGAGATAATACCCGGTATTCAAACATCTGAAAAAACCGTTGAGGAGGCAATTCTGTTTACCGAAGGGCTCGGCAAGATTCCCTCAAAGGCAAACGATACCGCCGGTTTTATAACCAATAGACTTATCGGAATCTATCTGAATGAAGCGGCAAAAGCCGTTCTTGAAGGAAACGATCCGGTCGAGGTCGATCGTATGATGAAGGTTTGTTTCAATATGCCGATGGGCCCGTGCGAGCTTACCGATCTGATAGGCATAGATGTAACGGTCGATATGCTCAATGTTATGGCATCCGCGTTTGGAGATCGTTATATCCCAAATCCTCTTCTGATGCAGCTTTATAATTCAGGCAGGCTGGGAAGAAAAGCAGGTATCGGCTTTTATCGATATGAAAAGGGCAAAGACCCGGAATGCGCAATAAGGAGAAAATAACTATGAAAGAGATCTATGTGATAGCAACATCAAGAACACCAATCGGAAAATTCGGTTCTGCATTCAAAGATGTAAGCCCGGCAGAGCTGGGTGCTGCAGCGCTCAAGGATGCTTTAAAGCGAGCAGGCGTTGAAGGCAAAAACCTTGATCTTTATACCGTGGGTAATGTCCTTCGTGGAGGACAGGGGCAGGCGGTATCAAGACAGGTCGCTCTTCTGGCAGGAGTGCCGATTGAGGTTGACGGGTTTGCAGTTGATATGGTTTGTTCCTCAGGCATGGCAGCTGTTATGGCAGGCGCTATGGCAATAAAAGCATCAGATGCGTCGCTGGTTGCAGCAGGAGGCACCGAATCGATGAGTCAGGCGGCTCTGGCATATCCGGCATCTGTAAGATGGGGAGTAAAACATCTTATAGGCAAAGAGGTCAAGCTGATGGATCTTATGCTTACTGACGGCTTAATAGACCCGATGAGCGGAGAGATGATGGGCATTCAAACCGAGAGGGTTGCCGCAGCTCACAATATAACAAGAGAGGAGCTTGACGAGGTAGCTTACAACAGCCACAAAAGGGCATCGGCGGCAACAGAAAACGGTGCTTTTGCAAGAGAAATAGTTCCTGTTACCGTTAAAACAAGAAAAGGTGATATAGTGGTCGATAAAGATGAAGGAATCAGACCTCAAACCAGTATGGAATCGCTTGCCAAGCTAAGACCTGCATTCAAAAAAGACGGAGTGCTAACGGCGGGGAACTCAAGCCAGATCTCCGACGGCGCGGCTATGCTGATTTTAGCCGACCAGAAAGCGGTAAAAAGGCATAATCTGAAACCGGTGGCAAAAATCATCGGCTATAGCTGGCTTGGAGGCGAAGGATGGGAGTTTAGCAACATACCCGGCAAGGCGACCGATAAACTCCTTGAAAAACTTGATATGAAAATCGATGAGTTCGATTATTTCGAAACCAATGAAGCATTCGCAATAAACAATGTTCTGCTTCATAAGCATTTCTCCATCGATTATGAAAAAATCAATGCATTCGGAGGCGCTGTTGCGCTTGGTCATCCGATCGGAGCATCCGGCGCAAGAATAATAGGCACTCTGATAAATGTTCTCCAAAACAAAAATGCAAAAAAAGGCATAGCTATGATTTGCCACGGTCTTGGCGGAGCAACGGCAATTGCAATAGAAAAAATATAACAAAGGGGGTTTATATGAGTAATGACTATTTTTCGAAAACCGGAGAACTGTTTAATCCCAAAAGAATTAAAAATGCTCCTGAGGCGCTAAAAGGGGTTAAGATTCTGGAGCTTACCACATTGGTGCTTGGACCTGAGTTGCCTTCGAATCTTGCGGAGTTTGGCGCTGAAGTTATCAAGGTAGAACTTCCGGGTGTAGGCGATACGATGCGCTCGCTCACTCCTTATGCAACATTTTACAAAAATCAAGCACTGGGTTTTGTTCAGCTTTCCCGCAACAAATATCACTGCACCCTTGATGTGCGTAAACCTGAAGGAGTTGAAATCTTCAAAAAACTTGCAAGCCAAGTCGATATTGTCGTTGAAAATCTCAGAAGCGGAACAACCGATCGTTGGGGCATAGGCTACAGACAGCTAAGAGAGGTCAATCCAAAGCTGATCTATATCGCTCTGAACGGATTCGGACAATGGGGAGACTATACCGATAGACCTGCCTATGACGCAGTGGCGCAATCTGAAACCGGATTTGCGGCAATAAACGGT
>JALWSW010000215.1 GCA_027080125.1 Campylobacterales bacterium
TGGGATAATTTATCATCTTGTTTTCAAGCCATTGTTCAACCAGATGACGCTGAAAAAGCCATTTTCCGGTAATTTTTGTGGCAGGCAGCCCTTTATCAGAAATAAGCGTATATACCATCTTGTCATTTATGCCAAGCAACTGAGCAACTTCGTGAGTATTCAGTAAACTTTTCTTATTCATGATAAATATTCCTCCGATTTTTATATTACAAATGTTCTCTGAAGAGTCAACCTAAAGCAGGAAAAGTTCATATAGATAATATCAAGTAATTATTAGTCATTATAAATCATTATCAAAATAATCTTAACTTTGAATGATAAATATTGACAGATAAGCGATTTATAATTATACTTGATGCATTAACTGCTTTAAGGGGGTAAATATGACAAGAAGATTCGTTTTGGTGTTTGTGGTAACATTGCTGTTATCGGCAACAGGAAATAATCTCTTTGCGAAAACATTGAAACTATCAAGCACTACAAGTACTCAAAACACAGGATTGCTGGCATTTCTTGCCAGACAGTTCAAAGCTGATACCGGATACACGCTTGCCGTCATCGCTGTTGGCACAGGAAAAGCCTTGAAATTGGCTCAGAATTGTGATGTTGACGTAACCCTGGTGCACGCACCTTCGTTGGAAAGAAAATTTGTAGCAAGCGGATATGGCACCAACAGGCGTATCGTGATGGCAAACTATTTTGTGATTGTAGGACCTAAATCCGACCCTGCCGATGTAAAAGACGCGCATTCGGCAAAAGATGCATTTGCAAGAATAGCGCATTCGAAGTCTCTCTTTTTATCCAGAGACGACAACTCGGGAACAAACGTAAAAGAAAAAACGATATGGAAGATGGCAGGTATCGTTCCGAACGGTTCATGGTATGAAAAAATCGGACAATCAATGGGTGCAACGCTTATTATGGCATCTGAAAAGAATGCGTACACTCTTTCGGATATCGGAACCTATCTGAAGATGAAAGACAAGCTGGATATAGTGCCGCTTTATGATAAAAAAAGCAGACTGCTATATAATCCGTATCATGTCATAGCTGTAAATCCCAACCACTGCGGCAATGTAGATTATAAAGGAGCGTTGAAGTTTGTTAGATGGATAACATCTCGACGGGTTCAAAAACTGATAGCAAGCTACAAAGATTCCGAAGGAAAAACCTTATTTACACCGCTTGCAATCCATTAAGGCTAAAAACAGGTGAAACTTGTTTCTATCGTCCTTTAAAAATGCTATAGGTCTAATATTATCGGGAGATACAGCCACATATCAGGCAATAGCTCTCTCTATTAAAGTAGGCTTTATTGCAACTGTGATTGCCGCAATTATAGGTCTCCCGATTGCTCTCATGCTCTCTACAAAACGCTTTAGAGGAAGAGCTCTTTTAGTCACGATCTTCAACGCTTTTATGGGACTTCCAAGTGTAGTAGTCGGTTTGCTCGGATACGGACTTCTCTCTCACAGGGGCATCTTGGGAATGCTTAATCTGCTTTTTACGCCCTATGCTATCATTATGGGCGATATAATGCTCGGCATACCAACTATGGTAGCTATAGCTGAGTCTTCTCTTTCAGACTATCACGACAAGATAAACGAAACCGTAAAAACATTGAGTCTTTCGAAATTGGACGGAAATATCCTGCTTATCAAAGAATCAATATACGGAATAATGGGAGCGTTAAGCGCATGTTTCGGAAGAATCTTTGAAGAGGTGGGAGCGGCAATGATGCTTGGAGGAAATATAATGGGCATCACAAGAACAATGACAACTGCGATTGCGCTTGAAACAACGAAAGGGGAGTTTGACAGAGGCGTTGCGCTTGGAATGATACTTCTATCCATATCAATATCGGTCAATATTGCACTGCAATGGTTCAAAAAGCGATAGAACTCAAAAATCTAACACTCTCTTATGGTAAAAACTGGAAGCTTTCGATTGCAAGCATGGATATTGCACCATCATCGATTGTTGTCTTATCAGGTGAAAACGGAGCAGGAAAAAGCACACTTTTGCGCTCTATTGCTCTTCTGTTTAAGCCTAAAACCGGTCAGATAACCGTTTTTGGCAAAACCGCCTATCTAAGCGAGAAATCCGACCGGCTAATCAGAAAACAATTTGTTACAATGGTGCACCAAAGTCCGTATCTGTTTAGAGGAACCGCAAAAGATAATATCATGCTTGGATTAAAATCATCAGGCAAAATAAAAGATTACTCCAAAGCAAAAAGCCTTCTCAGGCTGATTGAAAAGGAAGATATCGAAAACAAAAGCATCGAACAGCTATCAGGCGGACAAAAACAGAAAGTGGCGTTGATAAGAGCACTGATAATGCCTGTAAAGATTTTGATATTTGATGAACCGTTTGAAAGCCTTGATGCGGACTCAAGAACGGTTTTTCTGAAAATCTGTAAAAAAATTTCCGATTCAGGTAGAACCGTTCTGATATCAAGTCACAGGACTCAGGAGGTTGCAAAAATAGCCGATGTTATATACAATCTTTCCGACGGAACCGTTTTTCCTAAGAATCCCGGAAAGATTTAAGGAAAATACTAATTGAAAACATGCCGCTGCCGATTCCATTTGGTATGCCATTTACAAACAATAAATAATAGCCGGGTTTGAAAGCTTAGCCAAGCATATTCTCCTGTTTCCAATTGCCTTCGGAGAAACTCTGTTAAACAGAGTTTATGTATAAATAAAAATCATTTAACAAAATTTGGAAGCGCTCCGGCATTCTTCGTGTATTTGCGGTTAACTTATACTGTAATGTCTCATAGTGTCTGATGTTTCACAACCTTACCCTCAACAATAAATATAACATTCTCGGCTATGTTTGTTGCAAGATCGGCAATTCTTTCCAGACTATTGGATATGCTTAAAAGTCTTAAAGAACGATCAATCGTTTTTGGATCCGCTCCCATAAATGTTATAAGCTCGCGCAAGATCTGGTCTCGCAACGCATCAACGGTATCATCCCGCAATAGAACATCTTTTGCAACAGCAGAATCCTCCTTTACGAATGAATTTATGCTGTCATTGAGCATAGCTGATGCAATATCTGCCATTCTCGGTATATCGATGAGAGGCTTTACCTGCGGCCGCCCTATCAAAAAAAGAGCACTGTGACCTATCTTAGTTGATAAATCTCCTATACGTTCCAGATCGTTATTTATTCTCATTATCATCAAAATAGTCCTCAGATCTTTTGCCATCGGTGAATATTTTACTATTAAAGTCATGCATAGCTTGTCTAAAACAAGTTCTTTGTTATCGGCTTCCGGTTCATCTTTCTTTAGAACCTTTTCAAGCATATCCTTGTCTTTTGCTATCAAACCTTCTACAACGTCTTTAATCATATTTTCAATTAGCCAGGCATATTTTACCAATTCCCTTTTTGCTCCTATTATCTTTTTTTCAAGCATATTTTCTCCTATCTATCCAAATTTTCCTGTTAAATATTCTTCGGTTCTCCTGTCCTTAGGCGTTGTAAACAGTTCGCTTGTTTTTCCGTACTCTATCGTCTCTCCCATAAACAAAAACAGAGTATAATCGGAAACCCTCGCTGCCTGGGCGATATTATGTGTCACAACTATTATTGTAATCGAATGTTTTAGTTGATTTATCAGTTTCTCAATGTTTGAGGTTGCCTTAGGATCAAGCGCGGAGGTTGCCTCATCAAGAAGAAGAATATCCGGTTTCATCGCCAATGCCCTTGCTATACATAGTCGCTGCTGCTGCCCTCCTGATAAAAATGTTCCTCTTTTGTAAAGATTATCCTTTACCTGATCCCACAGATCGGCTTTTATAAGCGATTCCTCAACAATTCTATCTGATTCGGATCTTTTCAGTTTTATGCCGTTGAGTTTGTAGCCTGCAATTACATTATCATAAATATTCATTGTCGGAAACGGATTGGGCTTTTGGAACACCATGCCGACTTTCCTTCGTACAATCATAGGTTCGGTAGTATAGATATCCTTACCGGATAATAATATTCTTCCCTTTACCGATGCACCACCGGATAATTCGTGCATCCGGTTTATGCACCTTAACAACGTCGTTTTGCCGCATCCGGATGGTCCCAGTATAGAAGTAGCTCGATTTTTTGCAAACTTCAGATTTATATCTTTGAGAATGCAAGTCTTGTCATAATAAGCATAAAAGTTTTCTATTCTCAGTATGTCGTTTTCCATTTGTGCTCCATAAATTTAGATATAATATTCAAAACTGATATCATAATAATCAAAATCAGCGACGCACCCCATGCCTGCTTTTGCCAATCTGAAAAAGGACTGGTTGCATAGTTAAAAATCAGAAGCGGCAAAGAATTGACCGGTTTGTCAATGCTGAAATTCATAAACGGATTTCCAAATGCGGTAAAAAGCAACGGAGCCGTTTCACCCGCCACTCTTGAAACCGAAAGTATTATGCCTGTTAATATGCCTGAAGCTGCGGCAGGGAGCATCACCTTTATAACGGTTCTGTAATAGGGCGTTCCCAATGCAAGCGATGCCTCTTTCAGTGACTCAGGCACAAGCCTCAGCGAATGATATGTGGATTTTATAATCATCGGAAGCATCATTATAGCAAGCGCCACAGCCCCTGATAACAAAGAAAAGCTTTTTAACGGCAGCACAATCCAAAGATAGCAAACAATGCCTATAACGATAGATGGCACTCCTTGAAGCAGGTCCGTCAATGAACTAACCGCAGCGGCAAGTTTATTCTTCTCAAACTCTTTTATGTAGATTCCGGTAAACAATGCAAGTGGAATAGCTATCAGAGACGCTATGCCAATAAGTTCAATTGTTCCGACAATGGCATTTGATATTCCGCCGGTTTGGCCAACCGGCTTTGGCAGGGATGTGATAAAATGCCAATTAATCGCCGCAGCGCCATTTTTGATTATATAAAACAGAATAAAAAAGAGCGGCAGCAGCATTGCTATTGAAAAAATGCCTATTATTGCTGTAAATAATTTATCCTGAATCTGTCTGAGTTTTAGCTTTTTTACCATATCATTCATTTCTTAACATCCATCTTTTTCATTATTCTATTGCCGATTGCATTGACAATAAACGATATTGCAAACAAAAGTAAACCTATTTCAATCAATGATGACAGATAGAGATCGCCTCTTGCCTCGGTAAATTCGTTCGCTATAACGCTTGCCATGCTGTTTGAAGGGCTGAAAATATTTTTCGGAATGGCATTAGAGTTTCCTATAACCATTGTAACAGCCATTGTCTCACCGAACGCCCTTCCGAAAGCCAGCAAAATACCTGAAAATATTCCACCCTGTGCATACGGAATAACAATATTTTTTATAACCTCAAACCGGGTTGCGCCCATAGCAAAACCGGCTTCTTTTAAATCTTGCGGCACAAGTTTTATAACTTCAGCCGCCATGCTTGAGGCAAAGGGAATTATCATAACTGCAAGAATAACCGATGCGGTGAGGATGCCAACCCCGTAAGGAATAAATCCCAACTTTATCTCAAACGAGCGAACAATTGGAACCAGCACAAATAATCCCCAAAATCCATATATGATAGAAGGAATTCCGGCAAGCAGCTCTACCGAGAATTTAAGCAAGCCTGAGAACCATCCGTTTTTCAAGTAAAGTGAAAGATAGATCGCACTGGCAAATGAAAACGGGATACTAATCAAAAGAGCAAGAAAAGATGTGGAAACTGTTCCTATAACAAAAGGCAACGCGCCAAAGGTCTTTGCAGCCGGATTCCATGTGCTGCTCCATATAAAATTCAAACCGAATTCATTGATGGATTTCCATGAACCGAGCAGAAGACTTACAAAAATACCCATTACAATAAATACAGAAGTTATAGCGGCAGCAACAAGAAGCAATCTAAACAACGTTTCTTTCACAATTCTCAGGGAGCCTTTCTCCTCAAGGCTCCCTGATCTGTAATCTTTGCAGGATATCCGGCTCATCTTATAATAGCTTTACCATCGTATGTCATTGATTTTAGTATATTTTCCGCAAGTTTAACGACATTTTTCGGCAAAGGAGAGTATTCCAACGGCTTGGTGTATCTTTGAGCATCATGAGTCATCCACCAGATCAGTTTTGCAAAGGCTTCCGCTTTCGCTTTCGATCTTCCAAGATAATGCTGCTGCTGATAAACCAGCAACCAAGTCATGCCTGCTATCGGATAGCCTGTCGGTGCCGGTGTGTCGGTTAAGGATACCCTGGTATCATCGGGAATCTTTGTATTTGCGGCAGCGGTTACCGAGTCTAATGAAGGATAAATAAAATTTCCATAACTGTTCTGCAAATAAGCCATAGGCATGTTGTTGGAAGATGCATAGATTAATTCGACATATCCAATCGCTCCGGGTATCTGTTTTACTAAACCTGCAACACCTGCATTGCCTTTGCCTCCAATACCTACCGGCCACCCAACCGATGTATCACGCCCGACTTTTTTTCTCCACTGCTTGCTGACTTTTGAAAGATAATCGGTAAATATAAAAGTTGTTCCGCTGCCGTCTGACCTGTGAACGACAACAATATTTTCCGCAGGAAGATTTAGATGAGGATTTACAGATTTTATTTGCTTATCATTCCATTTTTTTATCTTTCCCAGATAAATCCCTGTGATAATTGCGGGAGTCAAACGCAGCTTTCCCTTAATGTTGAGATTATACGTCATAACTACAGCACCTAAAGCAATGGGAATATGCAACAGTTTGGCCGGAGCCTTCGACATCTGAGCATCGCTCATAAACGCATCGGATGCTCCAAAATCGATTGCCCTTGCAATAATCTGACGCTGGCCTGCTCCTGAGCCGACGGCCTGATAATTCACCTTTATCCCTGTCTTGTTGTGATACACATTAAACATTTTTGAATAAAGCGGATAGGCAAAAGTCGATCCGGCTCCAACGAAACTGATGCTTTTTGCAAACCCTGTGGTATATATCAGCAACAAAGCCAATATAAAAACACCCTTTAACACTTTGTTCATAAACTCCTCCGTCTAATTTTCAAATGTTGCAACATTTGGATGAATAATAAGCGGTCATTGTTAGTTTCTGATAAAGAAATTGTTAAGATTGCGTTAAAAATTTTCCGATTATCGGCTTTTAACCTAAAAGTTCTCTCTGATCAGGAAGTTTGAGTATAAATTTGGTTCCCTTGCCGGTTTTACTTTTTAGCTCTATTGCGCCTCCGAACAGAAGCACGATATGTTTGACTATCGATAATCCAAGTCCGGTTCCTCCTTCCGCTTTTGACCTGGATTTATCAACCCTGTAAAATCGTTCGAAAATTCGTTCTTTCTCATCATCTGATATTCCTATTCCGGTGTCCTCCACAACAATATTTAACATATTGCTGTCTTTCAGTGCAGCACTCACAGAAACCGTTCCACGTTCGGTATATTTTATGGCATTATCGATTAAATTTATCATAAGTTGTTCAAATTTATAGGAATCCAGATAAACAAGCGGCATATCTGCTACATAAGAAATGATTGCAATTTTCTTTTCTTTTGCCTTGCTCTCAAAAAGCTTCAAAATATTTTCAATCTCAGTTTTTAAATCCACCGGTTCGACCGATAAAGATGCGTTTTTATCCTCAAGACTGGAAAGGGTAAGCAGATCTGAAACGATATTAGCCAGGCGATCGGCATGTTTGTTGATAATCTGAAGGTAGTGAAGTTTTGCAGGGTTTTCTTCCTCTTCTTCAAGCGTTTCGGCAAATCCTTTAATAGCCGCAAGCGGTGTTCGCAATTCATGAGAAACATTTGCCACAAAATCATTCTTTACCTGTTCCAGGTTTTTTATTGATGTTATATCGTGAAACATAATCATCATTTTATTCTCAGGCAGCTCTGCGGTAGTGCAGTTATAAAAATTCTCGCCTATTTTCAGCTCGATATTCTTTTTTTTTGCCTCTATTGCCTTGTTGATATTTCTGCCGCCGGTAAGCTCCCAGTAATATTTACCCACTGCATTACTATCTTCTACCAGCAAGAGAAAACTTGAATTCGTCGTCTCTATTTTGCCTTCTTTTATTACAGCCATCGGATCAGGTATCGTTTTTATAATGGTTGAGAGTTCTCTGTTTGCTCTGTAAACCTCTCCAAACAATCTTTTTATTTGATCTGCCATATGATTGAAGCTATCAGACAAAATCTTTATTTCTCCACTATTTCTGGTTTTAATGCGCATATCGAATCTGCCTGAGGCAATCTTCCTTGCTCCATAAGCCAGTCTTTTCAGATCCGAGGCTATATTTTTTGAAAAGAGAAAAGAAAACAGTAATGAGAATGAGAGCGCCACCAGTGCAATCTGCACAATCTTCGCTTCGAACTCATCGATAACAAACCGAATCGGATCAAGGGAATGACTGAGACGAAGCGCTCCTATAATTTTGCCTCCTTTTCTTATCGGAACGGCAACATAAAGTATTCTTTGCTTGAGAATAGAATCGAACCGTTCCTTTTTGCCTGTTTTGCCGATCAGAGCGGATATAACTTCCGGGGCATCTTTAAAATTGTCAATCGAATTTTCATTTTTTGAGGAATCTGTGACAACTTTTCCTTCGGTATCAATCAGAGTTATTCTCGTGTTAATATTTTCAGCTATTTTTTTAATAACAGATTTGGCTGACTGAAGTTTTTTATTCAGGATTATCGGTTTTATGGCTGCAATTGTTGTAAGAGCGCTGTTTTTTAGTTCGTATGCTTCCTGGTTTACAAAATAGGTTTTTATTACGCCAAGCGAAAGAACCAGCGACAAAACGGCAAAAAGCAGGATTGCTATTATATGAGCAAAAAATATTTTAGAAAATAACGATTTACCGACTGACAAACTTATATCCTATACCTCTGACATTTTTAATCATATTTCCCGCTTTGCCAAGCTTTTCCCTTAAATGTCGTATATGAACATCGATAGTTCTGTCCAATACAGCCTTTTGATTTCCCCATAACTCATCTAAAATCATTTCTCTGGAAAAAACCACACCTTCGCGTTTGCTTAAAATATTTAAAATTCTGAATTCGGTTGCAGTCAGCTCTATCTGTTTGCCCTCTACATGCACCTCACATGCAGCCTCATCAATAATGATAGCTCTGTTGCGGTTCTCATCAACACTCAGGGATCTTCTTAAGACAGACTTTATTCTTGCCACAAATTCTCTTGAGGAAAACGGTTTTGTGACATAATCATCAGCTCCAAGTTCAAGACCAAGCACTTTATCAATCTCCTCGCCTCTTGCGCTGAGCATAATAATCGGAATATTAACATAAAGAGGATTCTGCTTCAAAAATTTGCAGATTTCATATCCGTCCATATCCGGCAGATTGATGTCCAAAATGATAAGATCGCAACGCTCTTTCTTGAGAAATTCAAATAACTCGTTCGGGTTGGAGAACAGATAACATTGAAAGTTCGCCTTTGTAAGTATGATTGAAATCAACTCCAAGATATCAGGTTCATCATCGACAACTGCTATAACAGCTTTCATTTTGCTCCCAATTCATTCAGGTTTTATTATAACAATTATGCTTACATCGATTATAATTTCAATGGTAGCTCAAAAAATGAAGAAAATTTTCAGAATAGTTATCTGAACGATATTAAATTTGCTTCGTAATGACAATATCATATTGACATATTGAGTTAGTTAGACTAAAAGATATATACCTATGAAGAAAAAAAGAACAAAAGAAAATTTGGAAAGAAGCGACGGTGATTTTGAAGGGTTATCCGAGATCTTATCGGTTTATTTTAAACGTATCAAAGAGATCCCTCTGATTTCCAGACAAGAAGAGATAGAATTAGGCAAAAGAATACGGAAGGGGGATGCTGATGCGCTAAAAAAATTGGTGGAGGCTAATCTTCGTTTTGTTGTTACCATTGCCCTTAAATATAAAAACTTCGGGCTTCCGCTTGTGGATTTGATAAGTGAGGGTAACGTAGGGCTAATTCAGGCTGCCAAACGGTTTGACCCGGAGAAAAACGTCAAGTTTATAAGTTATGCGGTATGGTGGATCAGGCAGGCAATTCTTCAGGCGTTAGCAGAAAAGGGATTCTCTACGAAAATTCCTCCCAAGCAGATTACAAAATTGAGAAAGATCAATATGGAACAATCTTCTTTTCTTAAAAAATACGGAAGAATCGCATCATCGGAGGAGCTTCAGGAATCAACCGGTTTTTCCAAAAAGGATATAGGCATGCTAAGCAGCATCCAGAAGTATTCATACTCTCTTGATGATAAAATAAGTCCTTCGTCCGATGATAAATTTATCGATTTTATTAAAAGTGATACTAAGTCGGTTGAAGATCAGGCGATTATGAAGTCCGCAATTTCCAATATGAAAGAAGCGATTCAAAAGTTGCCTGAAAGAAGCCGGATGATTTTGATCAGAAGATACGGGCTTGACGGAAAGAAGCCCGCCACGTTAAGAGAGATAGGTGAAACATTGAGAATCAGCAAAGAGCGTATCAGACAGATAGAAAATGAAGCTATTAGAAAGCTTAAAATCTTAATGTCTAATGACAGATAAATATTATAAGATACTCGGATTGCCTCGCAATTCATCAAAACGGGAGATTCGTGATACTTATATACGACTTATAAAAAAACATCATCCCGATGTAGGCGGTAATATAGAAAGATTTCTCGCAATTCAGGAGGCATACAAAAATCTGATTAATATGCAGGATAGGGTAGAAACGGAGAAAACCGACAAAAAAGAGCTCAAAAGGGCTTATATGTTGTATAAACGCAAAAGGTATGTTGAAAGCGCCGCCATTCTGAGAAACTATCTGCTAAACAATGACACCGACACGAGCGCTAACTTCTTGTATGCTAAATTGATGAAAAAATTTGGAAAATTCAGAAATGCAGAAAAATATTTCAAAAAAATTATTGATATGGAAAA
>JALWSW010000216.1 GCA_027080125.1 Campylobacterales bacterium
TTGTGAATGAGCCGTTCACTATAGTGCTGTGGGGCGTTACTACGGGGGTTCTGAAAAAATGGCTTCAGGCAATTGAAGGTTCGGCTTCCGGAACAGTAACAGAACTTCAGGGATCTCCGGGATCGATAGGAATAGTAGAAGGAAAAGCAAGAGTTGTTAGAACGGTTGAACAGTTGGATCAGCTTGAAAAAGGTGAGATTATGGTGGCTCCTACTACATCGCCAAGCTGGACGCCTGCTTTTACAAAGATTTCAGGAGCGGTAACTGATGTGGGCGGACCGATGTGTCATGCGGCTATAGTTTGCAGAGAGTATGGACTTCCCACGGTTGTGGGAACAGGAAACGCTACATCGGTAATTCATACGGGTGATCTGATAAAAATTGATGGCAATACCGGAGTCGTAACAATTCTTAAAAGTGTGTCAAGTAAAAAATAGGTAATGAGATGAACAAGCTCACTCGGTACATACTCTGGTATGAGGAGTTAAGAAGCGAAGATTATCAATTGGTTGGTCAAAAGCATGCCGATCTTGGTGAGATGCTTCATGCCGGAATTCCTATTAGCCCTGGCTTTGTGATCACCGCTTATGCGAACGACAAATTCATTGAACGAACCGGTATAAAATCTAAGCTTGATATGCTGATAAAGGAGAAATTCAGAGAGCTTACCGATAACAATATAAAAGGTTTAAGCAAAATTATGATGGAAGAAATCGAATCAGCCGATATTCCATCAGATATAGCCGATGAGATTCTTGAAAATTATCATCTCCTTTGCAACAAATGCAATCGTGAATCGGTTCCGGTGGCGGTAAGATCAGCCGCAAGCATAAGTATGCCGGGGCAGATGGAGACATATCTGAATATTAGAGGCGATAAAGATCTTATGCGCTATGTCAAAAAGTGCTGGTCAACCTCGTACAATGTGGAGGCTATTCATTATCGTCTTAATGTAGGCATGGGGGTGTTATGCAACATCGGTGTCGGAATTCCCAAGATGATCAATTCAAGAGTGTCAGGAATCATTTTTACACTGAATCCCATCAATGGAGATCCTTCAAAGATCTCCATTGATGCAAGCTATGGGCTGGGAGAAGCTGTTGTTTCAGGTCTTGTCACCCCTGATACGTATCTGATAGATAAGGTTACCTTTGATGTGATAAAGACCAACATTGGCAGCAAAGAGATCAAGTGCGTATACAATAAAAGCGGCAGCGACATAAAAAGGGTTGAGGTGGATGAGGAGCTTAGAAAGTCGCCTGCTTTATCGTATCAGGAATTGAGGTATCTGGCAGAAGCAGCACTAAAGATAGAAGATTACTACGGAAAAGCATACGATATAGAATTCGGAATAGATGAAGATCTTGAATTTCCGGAGAATGTAATTGTTCTTCAGGTTCGCCCTGAATCGGTTTGGAACGAGAAAAAAATGCAGTCTGCAAAAGAAAAACCATCAGATATGATGAATATGATACTGAACAATCTTATTAAAGGTGTAAAAACAAATTAGATATGGGAGGATATTTTGGATTTAAGAGAGTTTATAAAAAGATGCGAGGATGCAGGCGAGTTAAAGAGAGTTAAAAGAAAGGTTGACTGGAATTTGGAGCTTTCGCATGTTTCCATCGTTAATGATGAAAAAAACAGATATGCGTTGTTGTTTGAGAATATAAAAGATTATGATAATGCTGTTCTGACAGGAGCTTTTTCATCAAAAGAGCGCCTTGCAATAGCGCTTGGAATGAAACCGGGAACCAGTATGTGTGAGATGTCCCGTGAATGGATGAAGCTGTCAACAAAAAAGCATATTCCGCCTGTTAAAGTGAAAACCGGACCGATATTAGATGATACGGTAGAAGGAAATAATATCAATCTGTTCGATTTTCCGGTGCCTTTTATGTATCCGAAAGACGGAGGACGCTTTATAGGTACAACGCATTATCTTGTAACGAAAGATCCTGAAACCGGATGGGTCAATTGTGGAACATACCGAATGCAGATTCTTGATGAGAAAAGTTGCGGAATACAGATAATCAAAGGCAAACATGCCGACTTTATGTTGAAAAAATATCAAAAAATGGGGAAAAGAATGCCGGCGCTTATGGTTATCGGCGGTGATCCTCTCGGATTTTTGACCGGATCAGCTCTGATTTCCGCAGGTGTTTCGGAATTTGACATAATGGGCGCATTAAGAGGATCGCCTGTTGAGGTTATCGAATCCGAATATACCGGTCTTCCGTTTGACAAAAATGCGGAGATTGTTCTGGAAGGTGAGATTGAAACAGATCCCGAAAAATTCAGGCAGGAAGGGCCGCTAGGCGAATACACAGGCTATTATTCGGGAAAGAAAAGCGATGAGTGGCCTAAGCCTTGGCTTGATGTTAAAAGAGTGTACAGGAGAAACGATTACATATTCTGGTCAACAATGGTAGGAAAACCAATCACCGATACGCACATGATTCAATCGTTAAACAGAACCGCCACATTATGGACAGATCTGGAAAATATGAAAATTCCGGGCATTCAATCGGTTTTTATTCCTCCTGAATCAACAGGAAGATTTTGGGCTATAGTTTCTGTAAAACAGATGTATCCTGGACATGCCAATCAGGTAGGAACAGCCGTTATATCTACGACGACAGGGCACTACGGATTGAAAGGTGTTATTGTGGTTGATGAGGACATATCCGCTGATGATTGGAACAAGGTGTTTTGGGCATTATCGGTAAGATTTGATCCGAGAAGGGATACTCAGATCATAAACAGAGGCAG
>JALWSW010000217.1 GCA_027080125.1 Campylobacterales bacterium
AAAAATAGAGGATCAGATAGTTTCTCTGCTTTCTGACATCGACAGTTTTACTGAACAAAAAAACGCTAAAGAAAAAGAGATGGAACAGATGCAGACTGAATATGAACAGTTCAAAAAAACCGCTTCTGAGAAGATAAAGAATCTCACTGCTTCGGTTGATGAGTTTATGAATCAAAGAATGCTTCTTTTCGGTGCTATTGATGATGCAACGGCAAGACAATATGAAGAGATAAACCGGTGGGCTGAAGGAAACGCGATGTCGGAGATAAAATCGGAATCATGCATGGGTTGTTTTTTGATGCTTCCGCCTCAGGTTTCAGCAACAATTATGGAAACAGACCAACTGGTGTTTTGTCCCAATTGCGGCAGAATACTTTATATAAACGACGAAACTTAAAAAAGTGCCCTGAGAGATTCAAGATCGCTTTTGTATGCGCTGATACCTCCCGGGGTCTCAAGAACCATCGGCAAAGACGATAGACGGTCATCGTTAAGCAAAAACCTGAATGCATCTATACCGATAAAACCTTTTCCTATATTTGCGTGCCTGTCAACCCTGCTTGCAAATCCGGTTTTTGAATCATTTATATGAAATGCTTTAAGCAGCTTTAGTCCGATGATATCATCAAAACTCGCTATTGTATCCTCATAGCTCTTTTTATCCCTGATGTCATAGCCTGCAGCAAAGATATGGCAGGTATCAACACATACGCCAAGCGAACTATCACCTACAAGCTCCATAATCTTTGCAAGATGCTCGAATTTATATCCCACATTAGTGCCCTGACCCGCGGTAGTTTCAAGCAGAATCATCAGATCGCCGGTTTTCGGGTCTTCAATTGATATACTCTTTTTGAGAGATTCGGAAATCAACTCAAGGCATCTGTCATCCCCTATTCCCAAATGACTTCCCGGATGAAAAACAAGATAATCAGCTCCAAGCTGCTTTGCGCGTCTGATTTCATCGGCAAACGCTATCAAAGCGCGCTCTCTTTTTTTCTCATCCGGATTGCCAAGGTTTATCAGATAAGAATCATGTATCATAAGATATTCTATTTCGCCTCTTTTGCGTTTCTCTATAAAATTTTCAGCCGTTTTATTGTCAATCTCAGGGGCACTCCAGCGCATCTGATTTTTTGAAAATATCTGTATGGCGTGACATTGCAGATATTTTGCCTGCTTTATAGAGGTTTCAAACCCACCGGAAATAGAGGTATGAGCTCCCAAAAACGGCCTTTGATATTTATACTTCCTATTCATGTATCCTTGATTGTAATATCATAGGAAAATAATTCAAGCACCTGCATGATCGTGCCGGTTTTAACTGATCAAAGATATTGCATAATAATAAAATATCATTATTATTTAAGCATGAGAAAAAATAAAAGTTTAGAAATTGTTTCGCCTGTTTGCAGCGTTGAGGATATTGCAATACTGGAAAACTATTCGGACGGTTTCTATTTCGGAATCTCAGGTTTTAGTCATTCTTCCAGGCAACTCGAAATCGGTAAAGATGAGATAGAGAATCTACGCAGGGCAACGACAAAAAAACTATACTGCGCCTTAAATAGAATGCCTATGGTAACAGAAGAAGAAGAGCTGCTCGAAAAAATTTACTCTGTCTCAAAGTTTGTGGATGCGGTGATAATTCAGGATATCGGACTGATAAGTGCGGCTGCAGCAATGGTGCCTGTTCATCTTTCGGTAGGGGTTTCGACAATCAGCTATCAGGAGGCTCTTTTTTATAGAGACATAGGCGCCTCAAGAGTAATTGTTCCGCCATCGGTTAGACCTGAAGAGATAGCTGAGATTTCAACTATTCTGGATGTGGAAATCTTTGCATCGGGAAGTTTATGCAAGGCTCTCCAGATGGGCAAATGCTGGTGGGATAGCTATGAGCGAAACAGCAGCGCCAAACGCTTCGGAGTATGCAGCAAGCCGTGCAAGCAGATCAGCGGACTAACAATGGTAGGAAACGATTTAGAATTTATCAAAGAAGCGCTTCATTCGGGAGCTTGCTCTCTGAAAATTTCGGGAAGAGGCGACATAAGCGAAATACTAAAAAACTGCAAAAAAATAGGGAGCATAAATTGGAATTAGCAACTCATATAGCGAATCTGAAAACCTTGACCTACAAGGCGATAAAAAATTTTGACACAATATATCTGGGAGATCCTACCTGTCCGAAATTTCCGGGCAATATATCAAGTGGAAACGATCTTGATGAGGCGGTTGATACGGTTAAAAAATTAGGAAAAAAATGCTATCTTTCCTTATATTCGGTGCCAAGAACCAAAGATTTTGAGTGGATAGACGCTATTATAAAAAAAGCCGAAAAATTACCGATAGACGGCTTTGAAATTCATAATATGGGACTTTTGCGTTTGGTAAAATCAAAGGATATTCATGCGGGAATATTTATAAATTTATACACAAAGCAGACCGCAGAGCTGCTGAAACAATTCGGCGTCAGCAGAGTCTTTCCAAATCCTGAGCTTGCGCTTGAGGAGATTGACATAATTAAAAAATCGATTCAAATCAGCATGCCGATTGCCGGCAATATTCCTCTTGGCATCTCCGATCATTGCTTTTTTATAGATGAGCTGAAAATGAACGGGGATTGCAAAACCCTGTGCCAAAAACCGCACTGGCTAAAGCAGGATGACTGGCAACTGGGAAATATCGGAAGAGCTCCTGTTTCAGGATATGAGCTCTGCATGGCTGAATATTTCAAGGATTTGATTAATTCCGGCTATAA
>JALWSW010000218.1 GCA_027080125.1 Campylobacterales bacterium
CTTTGTATCTATTCAAGAACAGATCGCTGTAATGGGTTTTATAATCGATGATATCGATTTTCTCGGGCTTGATTATCAGCAAATCGATTCTTCTTATAGCGCCATCTGTTATAAACGATTTTTCCCAAAAAATATTGCCCTCAAACAATCAAGTAAACCATCTATCCTTAAGCAGCTTTGCAATTCTGGTTTTTATATCGCTAATATCGCTATCTGATAAAAGCAATCCGTATTTTTGCCTCACCTTCTCCATACACTCATCAAGTTTTGATATCTCAAACCCTTCAATAGTTTCTGCGGCAAAGTGAAAAGCCTCTCCGAAGGTTCGTTCTTTCAAAGATCCGTAAATCTCATCCCTTGAGCCGCTCTCTTTCATCTCTTTGATTTTTTCCAAAAAAGGCTCGTTTGCTTTGGCATGCACGGGCTCTTTTTTACCGGCAAAACAGCAGAGTTTTCCGCTCTCATAATGCCCTCCTAAAAATTCCTTCAGATAGCGAAAAACCGGTTTTTTGACTGCGCCAAACAGAAAAAGCGCATTTTTTGCCCTTGTCGAGGCAACATAGAATCGATTCAAATCGTCGATAAAGGCATTTTGCCTTTCTCTTTCATAGATTCGGCTCAGTTTTCTACTGTAAAAAGCTACAGCTCGGGTAACAGAGAAGAAAACCGAATCAACCTTGAAATCCTTGTCTCTTGACAAGATTATTCCGCCTCCTCTGGCAACTGATGAGAAAATAGGCAAAATCACAACGTCAAACTCAAGCCCTTTTGCTTTGTGTATCGTCATAATCTTTACCGAATCATCGTTTTTCTTGTTCAGTTTGTTGGAGTTTTTCAGCATAATCTCAAAGCGATTCAGAAAATCATCGAATATAGCCGACTTATCATCCATGTCAGCAGTAAAGGCAACATCGAAAATCTTTTGCAAATTTTCATCCTCATAAAAATATCCATCAAGATTGAAAAGCACGATTATTCTTTTTATCAGCAACCGATTGCTGTAGATTCCCGCCATCTTTTTGAGCTCTGCAATCTTTTTTTCAAAATTCGCTATCTTGATACGGGCAAAAATCTGCTCTTTTAAAACAGGCTCGGGAAATCTAAGATAATGCAAAACGGATAATATTATCTGAGCCAAATTGGTGTCAAACAGGCTCGAGGTCGTCTCACCCGTTGCTGATATGCCATGTTCGTTCAAAAATCGAAGCACCATATCAACCTCTTTGTTTCTTTCGGTCAAAATCACTATATCAGAAAGCGCAAAACCGGCTTCTGCGGCGCGCTTTACCGATTCGGCAATTTTATCCAAAATCCGACCGTTGTCATAATCGTTTTGAAAATCAGCATAAACATACCCTTCATTTGAGGAATTTCCTTCAACCGGTTCATAAACAAATTGCTTTTCGACTTCAGAGAATCGTGCAAAGACCTTATTATAAAACTCAATAAGCGATCGGTCGCTTCTGTAATTTTTGTTTAAACTCTTTTTTTCCATTCCCAGCAGTTTTGACGGATAGTCAAATAAGCCTGCCACCGCCCCTCTGAAGCGATAGATCGATTGTTTCGGATCGCCTACATAAAAGAACGAACCTGGCATATCTTTTGTTCCCACTCCACTGACAAGTTCGGTTGCAATCGGTTCAATAACAGACCATTGCATAAAACTTGTGTCCTGAAACTCATCAACAAGAAGATGCTTAAAGCGACAATCCAGCCTGAAATAGATATATTCGGGATATTGATACAGTCGTTTTGCAACAAGCAGGTCATAGGTTGCATTTTGTATATCGGCAAAACTCAGCTTTCTTTCTCTTCTGATAATCTGTGTATAATGCCGTTCAAAAATACTTATCAGATAAAGCAAGATGGTTTCATCGCTTTCTACGCGCACCTCGAAATATCTTCCCAACGATTTCTTGTATCTATTCCACAAGTTTTCAAAATCGCTCGAATCGGAAGATTCTATAAGTTTTTTATATGTTGCCATTGCTGTTATATCTTTGGAAAATATCGATGCAAGGCGTCCTGGTGCGCTCTCTTTGAAAAATTTCTCAAGAGTGGAATGTGAACGTTTTCCAATCTTATCAATTCGTTTTTTTAGAAAATCCGCAAGGGCGTTTTTGCTTTTTATCATATTTTGATATGCCGCATCCATGCGCTTATTCAATCTGTTTTGAATCGTTTCATAATTCTCGTTCGTACCGATATTTTTCAGCTCCGCTCTTATGTCAAAGATAGCAGAAAGCCTGTTCAAAAAAAATTTTTGTATATCTTTTTCTCTTGCAATATCGCCGAAACGAAAAAGCTCATTTTTCAGATTGCGATTTTCATTACAATAAAGCTCGTCAACAAATCCTTTCAGCGCTTCACGTTTCATCAACTCTTCATCGCTTTTTCCGGCAATATCGAATTGATACGGAACAGATGCCTCAAAGGTGAAAGAGCGCAAAATGGAAAGTAAAAACGAATCGATTGTGCTTATATGAATGGCGCTTTGATGAATGGAATTTAAGATTTTCTCAAACCGTTTTTGCGCCCTTTTTTTATCGTCAATATCCAGTTCGCTTACAATATAACCCAAATTTCCGTCCAGTCCTTCAAAAGCAAAACTCTCCAAAACTTCGATAATTCTGCTTTTCATCTGATTGGTAGCTTTATTCGTAAATGTTATGCAATATATATCCTCCGGCGAAACCCCGCTGTAAAGAAGCTTTATATAGCGCTTGACAAGCTCGGTTGTTTTGCCG
>JALWSW010000219.1 GCA_027080125.1 Campylobacterales bacterium
TCACAAGATAATCTTAATGACCGATGCTGATGTTGACGGATCTCATATTCAGACGCTTCTGCTGACGCTGTTTTTCAGATATATGAGAGCTTTGATTGATAGCGGATATCTCTATATTGCCAAACCTCCGCTTTTCAAACTTAAACGAAAAGGAAAAGAGCTTTATCTTGGCGATGAAAAGGAGCTGGAATTTTACCTTTTGAATCAGGGCATTAAGGATATAAAACTTGAAGCGGGAGGAATGCTGTTTCAATCAAAAGAATTAAAGAAGATTTTAAAAGAATATTACAATTATAAGCGGTTTTTTATTATGTTGCGAGAGAAGACCGGTTCAAATGCAATGACCGAACTTTTGGTGCAAAAGATAGATAATTACGATAATATTAAACCTATGTTTGACGCATTGAACAATTATTTAAAACAATTTTTCCCAGAAACGAAAATTGTTGATATCGATGAAATGGGAGATAGAACGGATATAATCTATAATGAAAACGGGTTTAATCAGAAATTGACCGTTGATAGTGACCTGATAGAAAGCTTTGATTTTGTGGCAATAAAGAAACTTGCAAAAAAGGAGTTTTTCAAACCCCCTTTCGTGTTAATCAACAAAGATGAAACAGAATATTCCTCGGTGGTGGAGCTGCTTGAGACAGTTGAAAAAGATGCAAGAAAAGGAATTCAGATTCAAAGATATAAAGGACTTGGAGAGATGAACCCGGAGCAATTATGGGAAACCACTATGAATCCTGAAACAAGAACTATTATTAAGGTTGAGGTGGACGATGAGATTGAATGCGACAGAACTTTTTCGGTATTGATGGGTGAGGATGTGGCAGTCAGACGCAAATTTATCGAAGACTATGCTCAAAAAGCTGAAAATATAGATGTGTAATGCGGTATGAGTAAATCACAAAAAACATTAATGGGTGGAACCATAGAGGCGGTAAGCCTTCAGAAGCGGATGAAATCTTCCTATATCGATTATGCAATGAGTGTAATCATAGGTAGAGCTCTTCCAAACGTTGCAGACGGATTGAAACCGGTCCACAGAAGAATCCTTTACTCTATGCTTGAGCTTGGTCTTAGCCATAACAAGCCTTCAAAAAAATCGGCTCGTATAGTCGGTGATGTGATAGGTAAATACCATCCGCATGGGGATACTGCCGTTTATGATGCGCTTGTGAGAATGGCTCAGCCGTTTTCAATGCGATACAGACTTGTTGAGGGTCAGGGAAACTTTGGTTCGGTTGATGGGGATGCTCCTGCTGCGATGAGATATACCGAGGCCAAGCTTTCGGTTTTAGCTGAGGAGATGTTAGCTGATCTTGACAAGGATGTTGTTGATTTTCATCCCAACTATGACGAAAGCCTAAAAGAACCGGAAACCCTTCCTGCCCCGTTTCCAAATCTGCTTATCAACGGTTCATCTGGTATTGCCGTTGGAATGGCAACATCAATTCCGCCTCACAATATGGGTGAGGTGCTTCAGGCTGTTATTTGGCTGATAAAAAATCGAAATGTTACCGATATCGACCGAATAAACGAAAATCTTCTTTCTATCGTAAAAGGACCTGATTTTCCAACCGGCGCTTCCATAATGGGAACCTCAGGAATAAGAAGTGCATATCTGACCGGCCGAGGCAAAATAAGGGTTCGCTCGGTTGCTCATATTGAAACCGTAAAAAACGCAAAGCAGATTGTTGTAACAGAAATTCCTTATCAGATAAACAAGGCTAATCTTGTTGCCGATATTGCCCGTCTTGTCAAAGAGAAGCGAATCGTCGGAATTACCGATATAAAAGATGAATCGGATAAAAGAGGAATAAGGATTGTTATTTCTGTAAAAAAAGGTGGATATCCCGAGGTTGTTTTGAATCAACTTTATCGCTATACGGCGCTTGAGACGACCATTTCTATGATTTTTCTTGCGACCGACCATCTTCAACCGAAAATTTTTACTCTTTATAAATTTTTGAATCGTTTTATAGATGAGAGAATAGTTGTAATAAAAAGAAGAACGCTTTTTCTTTTAAACAAAGCCGAACAGGAAGCGCATATATTAAGGGCGCTCAAGATTGCAATTGAAAACATAGATATGGTGATAGCCATCATAAAAAGCAGCAAGAGCTCGAAAGAAGCAAAAGAAAGACTTTGCGACAAGCTGAAAATTGATGCAATTCAAGCGCAGGCTATTCTTGATATGAAGCTGGCAAAGCTTGCAAAATTGGAACGAGACAAAATAAAAGACGATCTTGAGAAATTGATCAAACAGATGGCCGATTACAGGGATGTCCTGGAGAATCCGGACAGGGTGTATCAGATTATAATTGACGAATCCGAGCGTATTATTGAAAAATATTCGGATGAGAGAAGAACCGAGATAAAGCCTGAGGAATCCGATTTTGATATTACCAAACTTATAAAACCCGAGGATGTTACAATCGTCCTGTCCAATGATGGCTATATAAGACGGACAAGTCATGAAAATTATCAAAATCAATATCGCGGTGGTAAAGGGAAAAAGGCTGTTTCGCTGAAAGAAAATGATCATATTGTCAAGGTGATAAGCGCAAACAATCTTGACAAGCTCTATCTTTTTAGCTTTGGCGGCAAAGTATTTTCCATACCGGTCTATCAGGTGCCTGAAGGTAGCTTGATAAGCAGAGGCAAACCGGTAAACACGCTAATAAAGATAACCGGCAACGATAGCATAAAAACGGTCATTGCGGTTTCAAAAAAACTTGAGGAATCGGGACTTTCTTTTATTTTTGCAAGCAAAAAAGGGAAGATAAAGCGGACATTGATAGAAAAATATCGGTCGGCAAGGCTTAATGGCGTGATGGCTTTTAAAATGAATAATTATGATAGTCTGAGTGATATAATAGTGGCAGATGATGATGACAAACTGATTATCGCTACAAAAAGAGGTCAGATATCAAAATTTTCAGTAGAGCATCTGCGTCCTATGGGAAGAATCGCCTCAGGAGTTATCGGTATTCGCCTGAGAGAAAATGACGAGGTGGTATCGGTTCTTGCAGCCAGGGACGATCCGGATGACTCTGTTCTTCTTGTAACAAAAAAAGGTATGGGCAAAAGAGTAGCTGTTTCCAAATTGAGAGAAACAAATAGAGGCAGCATGGGTGTTATAGGAATAAAGATGGCTGAAAACGACGCTCTTGTAGGAGCGCTGGCAGTCAAACAAGACGATCGCATACTTGTTGTTACCCAGGGCGGCTATTCACTTCAGTTTGATATAAATAATGTAAGAATTATGGGCAGAGCCGCAAAAGGGGTGAAAATTATAACCTTGAGACCTGAAGATAACATTGTCTCAATTACAAAACTTGAAACTTAACAGTAAAGATTTAGCGTTTCTCAAATCTTTTAAAAGGGATTTTGATAACGATTTTTCAAAGGTCATAGCAGAGGACAAGCGTCTTTTGACATATCGATATGCCAGGGAGATAGCTCTGAGAGTAGCGGAAGGAGGAAAGCGTCTGCGTCCGATTCTTGTATATCTTGCGGCGTCTTTGGCAGGATACAATGATATAAAAAAAATAAGACGGCTTGGTTTTGTTATTGAACTTATCCATATTGCCTCACTTCTTCACGATGATGTTATGGATGATGCCGATATGAGGCGTGGAAAAAAAACTGTAAATTATCAAGACGGCAACAGCGTTGCAATTTTGTCCGGTGATTATTTATATTCTCTTGCATACAGAATGGCGCTTGAGTTTGAAAAACCGATTCCTGAGATTATAAGCGTTGCCGCCTCGCATCTGGCAAAAGGACAGATGATGGAAACCGTATTGAGCGGAAACTTTTATCTTTCTTTTTCCGATTATATCAGAATTATCTATAATAAAACCGCTGTAATGTTTGAGTGTGCTATGAAGATTGGGTCGATGCTGGGCGGTGATGCTAATATATCGAAAAAACTTTCTATGTTTGGAAGATATCTGGGATACGGTTTTCAGATTACAGATGATATTCTTGATTATACCGGAAGCGTTGACCTGCTTGGCAAGCCGATTTTAAGCGATCTTGCCGAGGGCAAGGTTACGATTCCGTTTGTTTTATCAAGAAACTGCTCCAACTCCTCAGAAATAAAAAAAATGAAGCAGTTGTGGGAAGAAAAAACTGATTTTGCGGCTGTAAAAGATTGGGTAATAGAAAATGACGGAATAGCTCTTGCCAAATCGGTTTGCTTAAACTATATTAAAAAAGCTGATAATCTACTTGCAGGAATAAAGAACTGTTACGAGAAGGAGTTGCTTACCAAAATTGCGAACCAAACTGTTTTTAGGGAGAGATAGATGAAAAGAATATATCGATTTTTGTTTGTTGCAGTAATTTTTTTGGCAGGGAATGTTTATTCGATGGGCTTATCTGATGCAATAAAGATGGCTATATCAAATAGCGATTCTCTGAAATCCTTAAGCGCCGATATTGCATCCCAACAGTATAAAGCGGAGTCGGTATATAAGCTTAACTATCCTACTCTATCCACAAGTTACAGCTACGCAAGGGTAAAAACCAGGAGCTCTACGGCTTTTAGTTTGCCTGGTATGCCGCCGCTCGAGGTTTATATGAACCATCATAATAATTTCAGATGGGATATAGACCTGAAAATGCCGCTTTTTACCGGTTTTAAGCTGCGCTATGCATACAGACTTGAAAAAGTAGGCGTTGATATAAAAAAGCTTAAAAGGGAAGAGGCGCTTCTTGATCTTATCTATGATGTCTCAAAAACCTATTATGGTGTGCTTTTTGCCGAAAGAATGAAAGATGTTATGGATGCCAGGGTAAAGTCACTGAAAGCTCATTTAAAAGATGCGGAAAAATTTTATAAAGCGGGCGTAATTCCGAAAAACGATCTGCTTAAATCAAGGGCAGCGGAACTTGCGGCTGTTCAGGACTTGGGATCGGCAAAAGTTTCCGTTCTTCTGGCAAAGAGCAATCTGAACAGGCTTTTGGGAAGAAGCTTTGAAAATCCTCTCAATCTTAATGATGTTGACGGACAGCTAAGTGGAAAGATTAGAATCGGCAATATTCGCGGAGGTTTTGATCTGTCCACACAGAAGAAACTTATCTCTTATGCAAAAGAGCATAGACCTGTGATATTGGAAATTAAAAACAATATTAGAAAGCTGAAATATGCGCAAAAGATAGCGGCAAGCAGCTATTATCCTCAGATTGGCATAGGAGCAAATTACAACAGAGAAGGCAATCATCTTGATGTGTCTAAAAACGAGAATATACCGTTTTATCCTTACCGCAACGCTTCAATCGGCATAAAGGCAAACTGGGAGCTTTTCAATTGGGGAAAGACTGCCGATGAGGTTGATATGTATAAGAGTAAACAGCTTTCTATCACCTTTATGGAAAAAGATATCAGCAAAAAGATAGCTTTGGGTGTGGAGAAGGCGTTTCTGAATACCAAGCTTGCCTACAATAATCTCAAATCGGCAAAGGCGGAACTTATTCAGGCAAAAGAGAATTTTAGGATTACAAATCTCAGATATAAAAATGGGATAACAACTTCAACAGAGCTTCTCGATGCGGAAGGCTATCTTGTTGGTGCAAAGGCTCATTATTACGGCTCTCTTTATAACTATTTTATAAATCTGGCTTTATTAAAGCGTCAGGTAGGCGTCAGATAAAGCGGTATATGTCATTACAGGCGCAAGCCGGAGGGGTTGCATCATCTGAGTGAGGTCTTGCAGCGGCAGAAAAGAGGGTGTGCCTGCAGTGACATAAAAAAGAGCCTGCAACTGGTCTGCTCAACTACTTAACCGCTCAACCAGCTACCATTGCTTTGAGCGCTATTGTTTCGACAAAGTTTTCCTAAGAATCGACGATTTTGTCGTTAATTTTCAGTTTTTGTATTTTTGAATCACCCCAATCGTGCCGATAAAGTCATATTGTAAATCAATTGACGTTTTGAGAACAAAATTTGCTGTATAACCTATGTTTGTGTTTGTTTGTATAAGTAATTTTATTATTTAAGGAGTTTTGTTATGGCAAAGCGGAAAAAGGGTTTTTTTATTAAAATTGTTGTCGTGTTGGCAGGTATTTTGATTGTTATTGCTGCCGTTAATTTTAAAAAAGGCAGGGTTATCCCAGGATTTACCGCCAGCGCTCCAAGCAAAGATGATCCGGTTCCGGTTAAGCGTTCCAGTTGGGAATTTGCCGGCATTGAACCGCCATTTGAGGTCACAGAAAAGGTTATTGAGGAAGGCGGGGCTATATATCAAAAAAATTGTGCCGTTTGTCACGGCAGATACGGCAGGAAAACAGATCATCCTTTTGCGGTGCACGGATTGCACCATGTTAACGCCGATTATGTTTGGTTTGTTACAAGAGGAAAAGCCGGAACAGCGATGCCATCATTCAAAAAAAAGCTCTCATATAAGGATAGATGGAAAGCGGTGTTGTATATCCATGCCAGATTAGCCGGCAGAGAACCGATGCGTATGGCAAACGGCACTATGCCAGCCTATCTTCCGCCTGAATTCAGCCCAAGCGATTATTTCAAGCTTGGAGAATGGTATTTCAACAAAAATGAGTTTGTTGATGCCGCTATCTATTATAAGCTTGCATATGATAGTAATCCAAAAAATGCAATTGCTGCCAATAATCTTGCCCTTGCCCTCTTTTATGCAGGAAAAACCGGCAGGGCGGCAGATATAATTTCAAAGCTTGCCAAAAGTGCTTCACTCCAGCAGGTTTGGCTGACATACGGGTTTATTGAAAAAGATATAGATCCGTCGGTTGCTCGTAAGGCATTCAGACGCGCCATTGAATTAGGTCCTCGAACAGCCATGGGTCTTGCTGCAAAACGTTATTTAGAACAGATTAAGTAAGAAACAGATATGCTGCCCTATATCGTTAAACGACTGCTTAAAGTTATAGATAATCTGTTTTCCTCGACAAAATTTGGAATCTTTCTTCTTCTTGTAATAGCGCTGGTTGCTATTGTCGGAACGGTTGTCGAGCAAGGAAGACCTGTTGAGTATTATTATAAACTATACGGAATTACAGCGACCGGCTGGATTATGAAATTGTCAATCAACAGAATATTCGGGTCGCTTTGGATGGTTATTCCTACTTTGCTGCTGATTATAAATCTGGTGTATTCTACATTGTTGCGGCTTCCTGCTGTAATCAAAAGTATAGCTGTACCAAATAAATTTCATACCTTCTCAAAACTAAACGACACTATTTCAATAAGAGACAAAGAGGAGACGGCAAAGAGGGTTTCGAATATATTGAAATCTCTGCACTACAAAATATATTATCTTAAAGACGGATCATTGTTTGCCCACAAAGGTATCACGAGCAGATTTGGTTTTGTTATCGTGCATCTATCAATATTGATTATTCTGTTTGGAGCATTGTTGGGAGCAATCTACGGATATAAAAATTATGTAGTTATTGATTCCGGAGATACCAAGCCGGTGCCTGAAATTAACGCCTCTATAAAAGTTGACAGATTTTGGATGAATTACTGGCCCGACGGAAGCATAAAGCAGTATAACAGCAAGCTTTCTATTATAAAAAATGGCAAGGTTGTCCATACTCAGATTATAGATGTTAATCATCCTATGGATTATGCAGGTTTTCGGTTTTTTCAGTCCGGATACGGAAAATCGTATGATAAAATAAAAGAGGCAATTGCGGTGCTATATGACAAAAAAGTTGACAAGGTTGTGGCTAAACCTGTATTAGCGCAATGGAACAAGTGGTTTGATATCGGTCAGTATAAGGCGCGAATGGTAGATTTTGTGCCTGATTTTTATTTTGATACTAAAAGAGGTTATATTACATCGAAGTCGCTCGACTATAATAATCCGGCGGTAAGACTACAGATTAAAGGTCCGAAAGGAACACCTCCGTTTGTTTGGGAATTTCTTAAATATCCGGGTTCTGTGTTAAAAGAGTTTACCAACAAGGATGCTATTATTATTTCTTCAATTACCCCAATCTACTATACCGGTTTGCAATATGCAAAAAATCCGGGTGCGAACTGGATCTGGCTCGGTTCTGCGGTAATGGCAGTAGGCTTTGCCATGTCGTTTTTTATGTATTACAGACGAATTTATATAGCTTTTAATGACAACGGAAACACGCTTACGATTTCAGGTATCTCATATAGGCAGAGCGATCTTTTTGCTAAAGAGTTTCGAAAAATTATCAATCGGATAAAAGAAAAGGAGTCGGTATGATATTTTCGCTTATGTTTTTTGATGTCGCGTTCGGTTTTTATGCGGCTGCTGCCGTATCTTATGTTGCTTACTTTTTATTCAGAAGAGAATGGATCGGTCATAGCTCCACACTCCTTTTTGTTTTAGCCCTTCTGTCAAATATTGCCACTCTTGTGATGCGAACTGTTGAGATTCACCATGCTCCGTTTACCAATCTGTATGAATCGATGGTCTTCTTTTCTGCGCTTGTTGCAGTTATTTATCTTATTCTTGAAATTCGATATAAAAACAAGATGCTCGGAGTGTTTGTTTCTATTTTTCTGTTTTTGAGCTTTTTTGTGACGAATCTTTTGCCTTTCAGGATGAAAGTATATGAGAATCTTAATCCAGCACTGCAATCATATTGGCTTGAGATTCATGTTGCAACTATGTTTGTAGGTTATTCGGCTTTTGCAATATCTTTCATTGCCGCTCTTTTATATCTTGGTAAATCAAAATGGCAAAACAGTTTCCCTTTTAAACATCTGCCTGATGCTGACTTTCTAGACAATTTAGGCTATAAGTCTATTGCATGGGGTATGCCGTTCTTATCGATAGGCATAGTTACCGGGGCCATATGGGCAAATTATACCTGGGGATCATATTGGAGTTGGGATCCTAAAGAGACTTGGTCGCTTATTACATGGTTAATCTATGCTGCTTATCTTCATGCAAGAGTTACCAGAGGATGGAAAAAAAGGAAAGCCGCAATTTTAGCGATTGTCGGTTTTCTTTCCATGGTATTTTTGTATTGGGGAGTTGCATTTATTTTGCCGGGACTTCATTCTTATGGAGGAGCAGCGTAATGGCGGGAAAAGCTTCTGTTATTAAAATTGTTGCAATTCCTTTGATTGCAGCTGTTGTGATTATATATATTGTAATCAATTCTAAAAACCAATATAAGCCTGTAATGATAGGCGACAGGGCGCCTGAGTTCGTTTTGCCTAAATTGGGTGGAGGGAAAATCGATCTTGCCAAAGAAAGAGGCAGAATTGTTTTTATCAACTTTTGGGCAACCTGGTGTACCGCGTGCAAAGAAGAGATGGCATCGATGCAATGGATGTATAATAAGCTCATAAAAAAGTATCCTGATAAATTCAGAATGTATGCCGTTTCTATTGATTCAACAGATGTACCTGATGTTGTAATTAAATATATGGAAGAAAATAACTTATCATTTCCCGTTCTTTTGGATACCGATGGCAAAGTCAAGGAGTTATACAGAACAACGGGTGTACCTGAAACATACGTTGTTGATGAAAACGGTATAGTAAGGATTAAAGTTATTGGACCCAGGGATTGGTATAATCCGGATAACTATCTTCCCGTAGAAGCATTAATAAAAAAGATTTCCTGATTTGCTTGACTTACATTGCAAAGACGTTATATTGTTCTTTATAGACCCCCCATTAGGGGGATATGAATTACAGTAGGAGGGAAAATGAAGGTTACAGATCCTGTGTGCGGTATGGTTATAGATGAATCTGATGCCGTTGCAAGCTATACATATAAAGGTAAAAAATATTATTTTTGTGCAAAAAGCTGTCATGAAAAATTTTTAAAAGATGCTGAGTCGTTTGTGAGCAAGACAGACGACTTGAATAAAGATTCCTGCGAGGTATGCGATATAGACACTGCGCCTGCGGCTAAGGCGTTATCAAAGGAGATATACACCTGCCCTATGCATCCTGAGATAAAACAGAAAGGTCCCGGGTCATGCCCCAAATGTGGTATGGCGCTTGAACCTCTTGTTCCCAAACTGTCTGCTGCAAAAACAGAATATACCTGCCCTATGCATCCTGAAATTGTTCAGGATAAGCCCGGGTCATGCCCCAAATGCGGTATGGCACTTGAGCCAAAAATTGTCAGTGCCAGCGAGGAGGAAAATCCCGAACTTATAAATATGACCAGACGATTTAAGATAAGCGCCGTTTTGACAATACCGGTTCTTATTATAGCAATGGGTAAACTTATTCCCGGGATCTCTCAAGTTCTCGCTTCGATTTCTCCTGAGGTTTTAAAATGGAGTGAGTTTGTTCTTGCTACACCCGTTGTGCTTTGGGGCGGATGGCCTTTTTTTGTGCTTTTCTGGCAGTCGGTCAAGCATTGGAATCTCAATATGTTTACACTTATCGGAAGTGGTGTAGGTGTATCATATTTTTATAGTGTGATAGCTCTGTTTCTTCCTGATATCTTTCCTGCGGAATTTAAAAACAGTGCAGGAGAAGTGGGGGTTTATTTTGAAGCTGCTTCGGTAATCGTGACTCTTGTTTTGCTTGGGCAGGTAATGGAGCTTAGAGCAAGAAGCAAGACGGGCGCTGCAATCAAGGCTCTGCTGGGACTTGCTCCCAAAACCGCAAGGCTCATTATAGGGGATAAAGAAAAAGATATTCCTATCGATGAGGTTAAAACCGGAGATCTGATCAGAATCAGACCGGGTGAGAAGATTCCTGTTGACGGTGTGGTTGTTGAAGGGGTAAGCTCGGTTGATGAATCTATGCTGACAGGAGAGGCGATTCCGGTTGAGAAAACAAAAGGGGATAAGGTTATAGGAGCTACAGTTAACCGAACAGG